>JBBRGM010000005.1:0-29298 GCA_038240725.1 Burkholderiales bacterium
CGATGCTGATCGGTGCTGTAGTCGTCGAACGGGACCGCGAAATAGCCCACACGTTTGTCTTCGCAACGTCCGGTCATCGGCTGGTCCGGCAGCAGCATGAAATTCGTCTTGAACGAGAACGCGAGCGATGGCGGCGGCGGACCTTCGTCGGGCGGCGGTTTGAGCAAGTCCTGTTCGTCGGGTACCCAGGTCTGATAAGAACCGATCTCTACGTTGTTTGGAAATGCGCGGACGTTGCGGATGAACGATCGGCGGCCGTCGACGCGAGCCATGCGGTAGCGGCGCATGAAATCGAGCGCGAATCCTCGGCGTACATTGGTGGTAAACAGCGAAGTGATATCGATGATCGACGAACCGTTGTCGCCTTCTCTGATCACGTCGAATACGTCGATCACGGCGGGCAGCGACACTGCTTCTACTCCGAGTTTGAGGCCGGCATGGTCGCCCGCCCAGCTGTCGTATTTGACGGTAGTTATCGCGACCTTGTTGCCGCTGCGAATCCAGCGAGAGACGAAGTTGCTGACCGCGCCGCCCGGTGCCTGCTCCGACGCACCGTCAGACAGTCCGGCGAACTCCGTATAGACCAGAATGCTGCGATCGAGCATGGCGGCCGGAATCTCAAGCAGCAGGTGGTCGCACGCCACGTGCACCGTGATGAACGACTGCAGACTGGTGAGCTGCTTCGACGCGTTTTCACCGCACGGAGCGAGGTCGGTAGCGTGCATGTCTCGTGCAGGCGCCTGTAGCTGCAACGAGAAGTAGAACGATCAGCAGAGCGGACCGCGCGCCTGGCGGAAAGGTCATCCTGTCTCCTGTATGTTGTTCGGCAGGCCTGCGAGCGAGCTGAGGCCCATAATAGCGAGTGGTCGGATCGACGTCCGGGAAAGCAATAATGGCCGATATTCCGCGAATGCTTATCGGCGAATATCGACGCGTTCAAGGCTAAAACGAAGCGTCGGTGCGGCTGTCGAATTCAAAAGCAAGACACGGAGTGCGCAGGTGAATCCTGGTCGCTACAGTGCAATCCTCACTTGGATTGGTCGAAGGAAACTACCATGAATACTTCAGCGAACAGACACCAGATTTCGCAAGCGACGGCTCAGGACTATCGCTGGGCGGCGGTCGTGGCCCGCGATTCCGATGCGGACGGCACGTTTTTCTACTCCGTCAAAACTACCGGCGTGTATTGCCGCCCGTCCTGCGCCGCCCGGCTGGCCCGGCCTGAAAACGTGCAGTTCCACGTCACGCGTGCGGATGCGGAGCAGGCGGGGTTCCGTCCGTGCAAACGTTGCAAACCCGACCAAGCGCCATTGGCAGAACAGCAGGCCGCCAAGGTTGCCGAGATCTGTCGCGTTATCGAAGATGCGGAAACGGTACCCAGTCTCGATGCGCTGGCGGCGCAGGCTGGATTGAGCACGTATCACTTTCATCGCGTGTTCAAGGCGATCACGGGCCTGACGCCGAAGGGTTACGCGGCCGCGCATCGCGCCAAGCGGGTCCGCGACGAGCTGGATCGCAGCGACACCGTAACGACGGCGATCTTCGATGCCGGTTTTAACTCGAACGGCCGCTTCTACGAAACATCGAATCAAGTGCTCGGCATGACGCCGTCGAACTATCGCGCCGGCGGCACGAACACGGAGATTCATTTCGCAGTCGGCGAATGCTCGCTCGGTTCTATTCTTGTTGCGGCGAGCGATCTTGGAGTGTGCGCCATTCTGCTGGGAGATGATCCCGACGCACTTGCGCGCGATCTGCAGGACCAGTTTCCCCGGGCAGTGTTGATCGGTGGTGAAGATGCGTTCGAGCAGATCGTAGCAAAAGTGGTGGGCTTCGTTGAGGCGCCCGCATTGGGTCTCGATCTACCGCTGGACGTGCGCGGAACGGCGTTTCAGCAACGCGTGTGGCAACTTCTCCGAAAGATTCCGATGGGGTCGACTGCGAGTTACACGGACATCGCGAAGCAGCTCGGATCGCCGAGCGCTGTGCGCGCTGTCGCGCAAGCGTGCGCTGCGAACCCGCTGGCAATCGCGATTCCCTGTCATCGGGTGGTGAAGAATGACGGCGCGCTGTCCGGTTACCGATGGGGTGTCGAGCGGAAGCGTGCCCTGCTGGAGCGCGAGGCGAACGGATGAACGCGCCCGAGCGCAATGTGCTGCACGGGGGCTCCGCGATCGACATCGCGGAACGCATCGAGTCGATCGAGTGGGCCGCGGTCTCGCAACACCTCGATGCGCAGGGCAGCGCGTTGATCGCGCAGTTACTAACGCCGGCAGAATGCGAATCCGTTGCTGCCATGTATTCGGTCGATACGACGTTCCGCAGTCGCGTGGTGATGGGAAGGCATGGTTTCGGGCGCGGAGAATATAAATACTTCAGCTATCCGCTGCCCGATATCATTGCAGGCCTGCGCGGGGCGATTTATCCGCGGCTGGCGCCGATCGCCAATCGATGGAACGCTGCGATGCGCATCGATGTTCAGTTTCCCGAGGAGCATGCGCAATTCGTAGAACGCTGTCACACGGCAGGGCAGGTTCGTCCGACGCCGCTGCTGCTTCAATACGGCGTGGATGACTACAATTGTCTACATCAGGATCTCTACGGCGAACACGTTTTTCCATTGCAGGTGGCGATCCTGTTGTCCGATCCTACTCACGATTTCACCGGCGGCGAATTCGTGCTGACTGAACAGCGCCCGCGCATGCAGTCGCGGCCGGAAGTCGTTCCACTCAAGCAGGGAGACGCCGTGGTGTTCGCGGTTCATCATCGCCCGGTGCAGGGAACGCGCGGCGTTTATCGTGTGAATCTCCGCCACGGGGTCAGCCGCGTGCGATCCGGGCATCGTCACACGCTCGGGATCATTTTCCACGACGCGACGTAGAGCGAGATGAATCGAGACTTGTTCGACGCGGCGGATTGCGCACTGTCGCAGGAAGAATCGCTGGGCGATGGTGCCGCGCTGCTGCGTGGTTTTGCCGCGCCCGACGAGCTGGATTTGCTGGAGGCCGTTCGCGATGTGACCACCGCGGCGCCGCTTCGCCACATGGTCACGCCAGGCGGATTTCGCATGTCGGTCGCGATGACCAACTGCGGCGCACTGGGATGGGTGTCCAATAAATCAGGCTACCGCTATGATCCGATCGATCCGGAGACCGGCGAAAACTGGCCGCGCATGCCGAATTGTTTTGTTCGGCTTGCGCAAAACGCTGCCGAGCAAGCGGGCTTCGCTGCGTTCAAGCCAGACGCGTGTCTTGTCAATCGATATGAACCCGGGACGCGTTTGTCTTTGCATCAAGATCGCAACGAGATCGACTTCGGCAAGCCGATCGTTTCCGTTTCGCTCGGTCTTCCAGCGGTGTTTTTGTTCGGCGGCGCAAACCGAACGGACAAGGCGGTCCGCATTCCGCTAACGCACGGCGACGTCGTAGTGTGGGGCGGTCCCGCGCGCCTGCGTTTTCACGGCGTCATGCCGATCAAAGCTGGAGTGCATCCGCTGGTCGGCAGCTATCGAATCAATCTAACGTTCCGTCGAGCGGGCTGACCACTAATCGCAATTGGCGATCCGCTTGCCGACTTGCGTCTCCCACATCGTCATGTTCTTGCCGCCCATATTCATGGTGATGCTGCCGCGATAGGTTGTTGCCGTTAGATCGAACACAGCGACAGCACTACCGCGATTCGGACCGGGGCAGGCTATGCGGTAGCTGACGCTGTCGGCAGCCATCGCATAGTCGAGTATGTCGCACGCCTTGAGCGGGTTCTCACTCAAGATCGAGAACGCTCGTCCGGAAGCGATGTCGGCAGGGCGCACACATCGGGTTAGGACGAGTGGAGCTGTCGCGTCCTGCACATTGGGCAATCCGATCCGCACTTCGACCTCGTACACTCCTGGGTTCATGGCGGGCTCAGCCGCGCTCCCAATAGATGTCGGCGCTGCGACCAGGCTCGCAAAATTACCTAATGTCCACATGAAACCGCGCAGTTGCATTTGCACCCCGACTCACGTCGGCCTCCTCGAATGATGCCAGCGACCCATCTGCTACGCTACGATACGTCAGATAAACAGACGCGCCTAATTTTGAAAAGGTCTGCAATGAAAGCAGCCGGATGTGTACCGCGCAGCTATCGATCGAGGATGAGCAATCGCTTGGTTTTGGGAGGCGCCGGCGGCGTCCCGTCGATGCGATTCAGCTTGCGCGCAATGTCGGAATGACAGTGTGTGATGCAAACTGGTGACCAGCAGGCTGAGCTTTTCGTGCAGTCATCAGTGTTGCCGATCGGTCTTGTCTACGCCCCGGACTTCATTTCGGCGGATGAAGAAGCCGCGTTGATCGCTGCAATTCAAATTTTGCCGTTGCAGTCCGCGCGCTACCGGGAATTCACCGCGAAACGGCGCACCGTAAGCTTCGATTCGCAGTACGATCTTACGACCAACAAGGTTGACTCCGCGCCGCCGTTGCCGCAGTTCCTCTCGCCTCTGCGCGACCGAACAGCCGCTGCGTTCGACATTCCGATCGCACAGTTCGCGCACGCGCTGGTTACCGAATATGAAACTGGGGCGGCGCTCGGCTGGCATCGCGATGCGATGCAGTTCGGGATCGTCGTAGGCATCTCACTGGCATCTGCTGCGCGGATGCGGTTGCGTCCATATCCACCGCGTGACAACAAACGCGAGGGCGTAATTACCCTGGAGCTTGCGCCACGATCCGCTTACGTGATCAGCGGAGACGCGCGTTGGCGCTGGCAGCACAGTATTCCGCCGACGAAAGCTTTGCGCTATTCGATTACGTTTCGAACCCTCTCACGAAGCAAGCGCTCGGACGCCGACGGCTAGCTGCGCGCAGCGTTCTGGTTTTAAACCGCAGCAGCGATCGCCTTGCCGACGTCCGCGGTGCTGTTCTTACCGCCGAGATCAGGTGTCCGTGGTCCGTTTTGCAACACACGTTCGATCGTCGCGACCAGATGAGATGCAGCTTCGCTGTAACCCAGGTGCTCGAGCATCATCGCTCCGGACCAGATCTGGCCAATCGGATTGGCGATGTTTTTGCCGTAGATGTCAGGCGCCGAGCCATGCACCGGTTCGAACAACGAAGGAAAATCGCGCTCGGGATTGATATTCGCCGACGGCGCAATGCCGATAGTTCCGGTAGTCGCCGGACCCAGATCCGAAATGATGTCGCCGAATAGGTTAGACGCGACGATCACGTCGAACCGCTGCGGATTGAGGACCATCTGAATCGTCAGCCCGTCGATGTGATATTGACTTGTGCCCACAGTTGGGTAGTTGTTTCCCATCGCCGCGAACCGCTCGTCCCAGTAAGGCATGGTGATCGAGATGCCGTTCGACTTGGTCGCGGACGCGACCAACTTGCGTGGACGTTGCATTGCGAGCTCGAACGCGAACTTCATGATGCGATCGACGCCTTTGCGGGTGAAGATCGACTGCTGCATCGCCATCTCCCGATCGGTTCCTTCGAACATTCGGCCGCCGACGCCGGAGTATTCGCCTTCGGTATTTTCGCGCACGACGTAATAGTCGATCTCACCGACCTTGCGGCCGGCTAGAGGTGGCGTGATGCCGGGCATCAGGCGCACCGGGCGAAGATTTACATACTGATCGAAGCCGCGCCGGAACTTGAGTAGAGAATCCCATAGCGAAACGTGATCGGGAACGCGGGCTGGCCAGCCCGTGGCGCCGAAAAAGATGCAATCGTGGCTACCGATCTTTTCACGCCAGTCCGGCGGCATCCAGTAGCCATGTTTATCGTAGTTGTCGCAGCTCCAGTCGAAATGATCGAACGCGAGCGAGATGCCGAACTTGCGCGCCGCTGCTTCGAGCACTCGCACGCCTTCGGGCATGACTTCCTTGCCGATGCCATCGCCTGCGATAACCGCTATCTTCTGTTGCTTCATCTAAACGCTCCTGAAACCGTTCGGGCATGACACACGCTATCCACCGTACAGCGACGAGTCTAATGGATATCCCGGGCATGGGTTATTGCGCAGGTGCGACGCGAAGCCAACGCAAGAGAAGAGGCCTGAACGCGCGTTTTCGCTGCGCCGCTGTTACGGCTGTTGTCGGCGTGAATCTGAGCGATTAGAGCTGCGGGTGTTCGACTGCTATCAACGGGTAGATCGCATCCGTGAAGTTTGGCAGGTCGGCAAGTACCGCGATGCCCTCGGGTGTTCGCATCGCGCGATCGAAGTCATGTTCGGTGTCGAACCACAGCTCCGAGAAACCGTCGTAATCCAGATCAGCGAACTGCGCGCGGTCGATCAGGTTGACCGAATAGCGCTTAACCCCAGGGAGTTTCTTGCACAACTCGGCATGCGTCGTAAGCCAGTAGCGGATGAACTCTTCATGCGACAGCGACTTTTTCATGCGGACGAATGCAAGTCTCTTGATATACGTCCTGTGCATGGTGACCCTCCTATAGGCCGCACCGATGTTAGGGTCGCCATCGATTGCGCACTTGGCGCGATATCGATGCAAGCTGACCGGTAGCCCTTGCGAGGTTCGAAGATCGAAGTCGCCTCGCCGTAGCGGTCGTCGCCTCGCGGTAACGGCAGGCGGCGAGGCACATCCATTTGCCCGAATTCTCTTCGCAAAGTTACCGATACACCTTTCCGGGCAATCGAGCAACTATGGCGTGACCAAACGTCGTGTAGTTGCCAACGACAAAACCCGATGACGTTTTTTCACGCACCTCTTTGCGCAGCAGGCAAACGCTTCACATAGTCGGTAACGCCTGCTTGCGGATAGAAAATTCCGCCCGATTTCTTATTGACACGTCGTCTCCGTTAAGAGACGCTTGCGTTGCCTTGAGTTTAGGCCCCTGAAAAGAAAACCAACGTCATAAGAGGGTCAGATAATGACTGTCAGTAAGTTCTTCGCTGTAAGTTTGTTGAGTATCGCGGCAGCCGCTGCGCCTTGTGCCTACGCCGCTCTGCAGATCGATGAGCTCGGCACCGGTTCGATCGATGCACTCGCCCTTGCCAATACGCTGTTGTCCGGCGGTAGCGGCATCACTTTGAGTAGCGTCCAATTCGTCGGCATCACGCTGCAGGCCGGAGCGTTCAGCAACGCAAAGAGCGCCGGATTGAGCTTCGATTCCGGCATCGTTTTATCTACCGGTAAAGTGCGCGACCTGCCGATCGGTCCGGCATCCTTCAACGCCGATACCATCTTGAGCCAACCTGGCGACCCGTTGCTTGCCGCATTGGTCGGAACCAAGACCTTTGACGCTGCCGTCCTGAAGTTCGACTTCGTACCCACCGGCGATAAAGTGCAATTCAGCTATGTATTCGGATCGTCTGAATACAACATGTTTGTCGGCACGCATTACAACGATACCTTCGGATTCTTCGTAAACGGTTCGAACGTCGCTTTGATTCCCGGTACGTCGACACCGGTCACGATTAACAACGTTAACTGCGGCAAGTCGGACTACTCCGCTCCAGGCGCCGGCACCAATTGCGATCTGTTCATAGATAACCGCAAGGACGACGGCGTTAACGGCAAAAACCTCGGCATTAATCTGGGCGGTTTCACCAAAACGTTCAGTTTCGTTGCATCGGTAAATCCGAACGTGACCAACACGATGTATCTTGCGATCGCCGATGCTTCGGACGGGCGGCTCGATTCCGCGGTTTTCATCAGTGGCGGGAGTTTCAGCGTTTGCGGATCGGGATCTTCGCCGGCATGCCCGATCGTGCCTGAGCCCGATACCTACGCGTTCTTCGGCGCGGCGATCGGATTGATGCTCTTGGTCGGACGCCGCCGCAAGTTCTTGGCGGCTTAGCGCACTTCGGGTTTGCGTCCTCTGCATCGAAGCGGCGATATCGCTTCCTGAGGTCCCGCAGCGACCGCGGGGGGTTGCTTTGTTCGTAGGAACGCTTACGCCGGAAGCAGATTGGCGTGCTGCATCCGGCTAATCCAGTACAGGACAGCATCCTCGCTGTCCTCGCAGTCTGCGAAACCCGCCTGCCGCAACTTGATCGGGCTCAGCACGGAGTGAGAGGGCTGGGCCAAGCCGTACCCGAATACGCGATCGGTGAACTGCCACGAGCTGCCGACCAGCTCTGCGAGCGTCGTTCTGCGCAACGCGTGCTTTTCAACGATGCGCGCCCATACCGGTTCGTGTTGCGGCATGACCTGGGCAAGTCGCAGCGGCTGCGCATCGCCAACCGTCATCCGGAAATGCGCGGCGATCGCGGCCCATATGTCTTGCCAGACCAGCACATCTCCATCGACCACGTTGTAAGTCTGATTGGCGGCCGCAGCGCTGGTACCGGCAAACGCCATCGCTCGCGCGAGTAGCCTTGCATCGGTAGCGCCGTTGATGAAGGCGCCGCCGCCAGGAAAGCTGAGCCGCTGTCCAAGCTCACGCAGTACCGCCGCGTACGCTCCGAGTGCGGCGATGACGTTCATCGGACTGCCGATCGCGAAACCCAGCAGCACCTGCGGCCGTAAGATGGTGAAGGTCCAGCTCCCGTGCTCTTGCCGCTCGCGCAGCAGATCCTCCTGCCGCCAGTAGAAGTTCTCATGCGGATGGCGCGGCCAGCGCTCCTTCGCAGGATTGCGTATCGGCTCGATGTGCGAGCCGTATGCTTTCGTGCCTTGAAGCAAGGTAATGTGACGCAGGCGAGGTGCCGACGGCTCCAGCGCATCCAGCAGGTTACGTAGCATGTCGACGTTAACTTGCATTTGCTCGGGATCCCGCCAGCCGGCAACCAGGTCCGGTTTTTCATACAGCGCTGCGAACACAACCCGGGTCACTTGTGTCTGCGTGCCCAATACTCTTCGGCATTCTTGCGCGTTCCGCAGGTCAAGCTGCACGCGCTCAACGCTTGCGGGCAACGGCTGCCGTCCTCGAGAGAGTGCTAACACCCGGCATTGCGGCAGCGTGGCGAAATGCTCGATCGCGGCTGCGCCGACGATGCCGGTACCGCCGGCGACAAGGATCGTTTCTTGGCATGTTGAATCAGGCATCGCGATTCCGATGGATTGAGTGAGGCGGGCCCGCTGACGTTCGTGCTTGAGATACTGACAGACCCACAAGTAAAAAGCTGGGCGCGTATCGCCGGCAGCGCTACTGGTTCCAAGCGAGAAACGACCGCGAACGTCGGTTGAATCCAAGCCGGCGTCATGCACGTAAAGCGGGATGAGGCCTCGATATCGCCGCACGGAGATCCCCCGTTAATCGTGCTGCGCGCCGTCGACCTTTCTCTTCTCGACTCTAACAAGGACTAACCATGCAAACCAATCGGAAATTCCTCGGCCTGGCCGTAGCAACCGCGGCAGCGGCAATGTTCGTCGCAGCATCCCCCAGCATCGCCGAAGACGGCGGCAACCTGGTCAAGGTGAAGTGTTATGGCGCCAACGCATGCAAGGGCCATGCGGAATGCAAGACGTCGATGAACTCGTGCAAGGGCGCGAATGCCTGCAAGGGCCAGGGCTTCGTAACCATGGGCGAAAAAGCCTGCACGGAGAAACTCGGCCGCTCGTAATGCCGAAGCGAGATGGCGGGCGGGGCCCAGCCGCACGTCATCTCGCATGTTGTATCTGCCACGTGGACGATG
The DNA here is from genome assembly GCA_038240725.1 of Burkholderiales bacterium. Classification (GTDB taxonomy): domain Bacteria; phylum Pseudomonadota; class Gammaproteobacteria; order Burkholderiales; family SHXO01; genus SHXO01. The sequence goes on from JBBRGM010000005.1 coordinate 9,583, forward strand.
ACGTTTAGCGGGCGCAATGCTCGCAGGGTAGTATCTGCACCTCCACTCGCCCGCGCACGCTGGTTTCAGAGCGAAAATGCGGCGCCGGCTCAGGTCGTTCGATAAGCCGAGCGGCGTCGGACCGCCTCGGTTCGAACACAGCGCGAAAACTCGAAAGGATGGTTGATGCGTGCAGCGTCGAAACGCGTGACGCGAGTCATACTCGTCTTGCTCATCGCCGCATCAATAATCGCTGCGGCGCAAAGTACGCGACCCACCGGCAACGAGCAACTCGTCGGCGACTTCTTTCCGTACGAATCGTTTGCCAAACTAGCAATGACGCGGATGGCGGTGCCGGGCGGTCAGCTCAGCGTAGCCATCGCGCCGGGCGAGACCGGGCTGACGCACGAGGCGATCCTTACCTGGGTTAAGCAATCTGTCGATGCGGTCGCCTCATATTTCGGACGCCTTCCCGACGCTAATTCGCGGTTGCTGATCGTCCCAACGACCGGCAGCGGCATTTCCGGCGGAGTTACCTACGGCTACGGCGGTGCTGCCAGCCGTATCGCCATCGGGCGTAATACAACGCAAGCGCAACTCGCTCGTGACTGGGTGCTCGTGCACGAATTGACGCACCACGGATTCCCTTCGGTCCCCGACGATCAGCACTGGATGGAAGAGGGCATGGCCACTTATGTCGAGCCGATCGCTCGCGCTCAGCTCGGCCAACTGAGTGCGCAACGCGTGTGGGGGGACATGGTCGACGGGTTGCCGAAAGGTCTTCCGCGCGACGGCGATGAAGGCCTCGATCGTACCCATACGTGGGGGCGCACGTACTGGGGCGGTGCGCTGTTCTATCTCCTCGCCGATGTCGAGATACGCCGTCAGACCGGCAACCGCCGCGGATTGCAGGATGCACTCCGCGCGGTCGTCGCCGCAGATGGAAATATTTCCCACAGCTGGCCGGTCGCCAAAATACTGGCCACCGGCGATCAAGGCACGGGTACGCATGTTCTCGAAGACCTTTACGCGCAGCTGAAAGAGGCGCCGGCACCGACCGACCTCGCAGAGTTGTGGCAGCGACTCGGCGTCAAAGTGCAGGACGGCGCGGTAAGCTTCGACGATACGGCACCGCTCGCCGCGATCCGTCGCGCTATCACCGCGCCTGCGCATCCCGGATAGAATCCGCTGCCGACGCGACGATCCCGCTCGCGCCGCCATACCGGATACCGTATGCCACATGAAACGCCCCTGATTGCCACCATCGTCGCCGGGCTCGTTCTCGCGTTCACCTTCGACTTGCTGCCGCAGCGGCTGCGTATCCGCCGCTTGCGCACTATCTTCTCTCCGGCGTTGCGATGGGTCCGTTCGCACCGGGATTCGTAGGCGCCGCGAAGCTCGCACCGGAGCTCGCAGAGATTGGCGTCATTCTGCTGATGTTCGGCGTCGGCCTGCATTCCTCTCTGAAGAACTTGATGTCGGTAAAGGCGATCGCGATACCGGGCGTCGTCGTCCAGATTGCAATCGCGACGTTGTTGGGAATGAGTCTGGCATGGGGTCTAGGCTGGCCGCTGAGTCAGGGATTTTTGTTCGGCCTGGCGCTGTCCGTTGCCAGCTCCGTGGTGCTGTTGCAAGCATTGCAGGAGCGCCATCTGATGAATAGCGATCGCGGACGCATCGCGGTCGGCTGGCTCATCGTCGAAGATCTTCTGTGGTACTGGTGCTGGTGTTATTGCCGCCGCTTGCCGGGATCGCACGCGGCATGATCGATGCGGGGCTGGCATCTTGAGCGCTCACGATATCAAACGCGATCAGGTGCAATGCAAACCTCGAACGGCGTAGCTGGGCAGGAATCTCTCGGCGGCCAGGCGCTCCGAATTGGTCTGCTCGTCGACGCAGTCTCCACGAGTAAATACGTCTACGAGCTAGCACAGTGGGCAGGCAGCCAGAAGAACCTCGTGTTCTCACATCTGCTCGTTTTGCATCCTCGTGTCCGCAGCGACGCACGTGCGGGCGGCGAGCACGGCTCGAGTGGGCTGGCGAGACTTCTGCTCCGCGCGGTGGTGGCCGTCGAGAATTTATTAATCCGGCAAGTCTCGATACATCGCGATCACCTGGCTAAATTCGATCTCGGAACGCTCGTTCCGAATCAGATTGCGCTAGCGCCTGTGCTGCCCGAAGCTGGACTCGCTTTTGGTTTTTCAGCGAGCGACATCGAAAAAATCAAGAGCGCGGGGCTCGACTTGCTGATCCACTGCGGCAGTGGAATGCCCACAGGCCAAGTCTTGGGCGCGGCACGGTTGGGCGTCATCGCCTTTGATCACGCCGACCATGCAATCGACCGAGCCGCGCTTGCGGGATTTTGGGAAGCGTTCCGTGGCGCGGACCAGACTGCGTTCGTTTTGTCGACACTGAGAGACCTTCCCGAACAGGGTCAGGTCTTGAAGGCAGGCGCATTTGCCACGCAATTTTTCTATCTGCTCAACCAGGCGCATCTGTGCAAGAAATCGAATGAGCACCTGAAGGCGCTCCTCGCCGCGATCGCAGCACTGGGAATACTGCCGCCGGGGAACGGGTCATCGCTAGCATCCGTGCTGCAGCAGAGGGTGCCGGGGGTGCGTGAGCTTATTGTGTACGCCTTTAAGGTGCTCGCGCGAATCGCAGTTAAGCTCGGGCGGCGGATGATCAATATCCGAGCACGCTGGAGTCTCTCCTTCATTCACGCCGGCTGGCAAGATTCGCTGCGCTCGTCTCGCAGAGTGGTTGCCAATCCGCGTGGAGGTTTTTTAGCAGATCCGTTTCTCTACACGCAGAACGGCAAGACCTACTGCTTTGCGGAGGAATACGTTTACAAGACGGAGCGAGGACACATCTCCGCATTCGAGGTCCGATCGGAAGCGATTGCAGAGCTCGGCGCGTGCTTGACCGAGCCGTTTCACTTGTCGTTTCCATACTTATTTCAATACGCCAACGAGCTCTACATGTGTCCGGAGGCGAACGAATCGAATCAGATCCGCATCTACCGGTGCAAGGCGTTTCCGTTGCAGTGGGAGCTGGCAGCTGTACTGATGGATCGCGTGTCGGCGGCGGACTCTATGCTGTTCGAGCACGACGGCAGATGGTGGATGTTAACCAACATCGACCCAGCGCGAATCGGCGACCACTGCGCCGAACTGTATATCTTCTCAGCGTGCAGCCCGTTGGCGAGCGAATGGACGCCACACCCGCAGAATCCGATTTATATCGATTCGCAGAGGGCGCGCAATGCAGGTTTGCTACACCACGATGGCAAGCTGTATCGGGCCGCGCAACGACAAGGGTTCGATATCTACGGCAAAGGCTTTGCGATCTTCGAGGTGACGACATTGACGCCGACGCATTACGTCGAACGGCAAGTCGCTTCAGTCGAAGCAGACGGCACGCGCGGGCTGAAGGGTACACATCACATCGCAAGCAACGGCAGCACGACTATTATCGATGAGCTGTCGTTCTCGTTCGTGCGTTGAACGCCGCTCCAGTTTCAATTCAACCGATGAGAGTCAGCCATTATCCTGTGCCTCGAGCATTGTTATGGCGTCGCGCAGGTCGAGCGTGTCGAAGCCTTCGGTAAAGCTCGCATAGGCAGCGGCGAGCGCGCCGCGTGCGTCAGCGATCGCACGCTGACTGGAGCGCAGTCGAACCAGACTGGTCGCAGCCCGCAGCTCATACGAGCGCGCTTGCAAGGACTGTGCAGTCGCAATGGCGAGGCGATAAGACGCTTCCGCTTGATCGAGGTCCGCGCCGCTCGAGTCGCTTTGTGCGTGATGGCGTGCGGCCAACAGCTCGCCTTTGAGTCGATGCAGTTCCGGCTCGCCCCAATGTTCTTCATTGCGATCGACGATTGCCAGACCCTCGGCCACTGCCGCGAGTCCATCGTCGAATCGACCCAGCGCGAGGTGCGCCTGCGCTAGATGGCCGAAGATCACGCTGAACAGCAATTCAGAACCGATTGCGCGCAGCGTTGCAATGCTGTCCTCGATCATTTTGATGCCTTCTTGCGTACGCCCGAGCAAAGTCAGATTGCTGCCTTCGAACGCCGAGACGACGGCGCCGAAGTAAGCGAATCCCTGCTCGCGGCACAGCTCGATCGCTGCCTGCAGGAGACCGCCGGTTGCCTGCGGCTCGCGTCGGTAGACATGAACGAAGCCGACCGCGGCTAGTGCGCGCGCAAGTGCAAACGGATGGCCGCTCCCTTGCGCGAATTCGAGCGCGTCACGTGCCCGGAGTAACCCCTGCTCGGGCCGTCCCAGCGCCCACAGGCTCATCGCGAGCCAGCCGCCTGAAGACGCTTTCGGATCCTGGCCGTACAAAATCGTATGCAACTGGCGGCGTTCCGGTCCGTACAGGCGAATGCTTTCTTCCAGATCGCTTTGTCCGGATGCAAAGCCACCGCGCGCGCACGACACCATGCCGCTCAAGTAATGCGCTTCGATGAGATCGTCGACCGCGCTGCCCTGCTGCGCGAGATGCAGACACTGATCGGCGAAGTCGCGCGCCTGGCGCTGATCGCCGCGCACGAAATGAAATGCGCCCAGGCCCCATAGTGCGCGGAACAGCTGCGGGGCTTCGTTGATTTGTCTACACAGATCGCCGGCGCGCGTGAAAGCACGGGCAGTCTCCGGCGCTGCCCAACCTTTCACCGGGATGAGCGCATAGCCGCGCGCCAACTGCAAGCCGAGCTCGAGCTGGTCGCGCTTGGGCGATGCCGGCAGCCGCGCCGCGCTGTCGAGTCCATGCGTGAAATGCGCAATCGCTTCCATATTGGCTGCGCGTTGCACGGCGCTTTGTCCTGCGCGTTGCCACCATTCCGCGGATTCGAGCAGCAGACCGGCCTCGGTGTAATGCTTGGCGACGAACTCCGGATGCACCTGAGCTTCGGCGGAAAATCGCTCGACCATCACTTGTGCGATGCGCCGGTGATATTCCTGGCGTGTGCTTTTCAGCAGCGACTGGTACGCGGCTTCCTGGATGAGTGCGTGCTTGAACGTATAGAGTGCATCGGGCGGAACGCCGCGCTGATACAGCAGCTCGGCGTCTACCAGGCGCAGCAGCTCCCGCTGCACGATGGCTTCGTCCAATTCCGAAACGGCCATCAGTAACGCATACGGGAAAGCGCGCCCGATGGTCGCACTCAGCTGCGCGACCAGCTTCACGGTATCCAGCCGATCGAGTCGCGCCGCGAGCGAATCCTGCAACGTTGACGGAATAGCGAGGGGCGGCAAGGTCGCGATCAGCTCGTAGCGGTCTTCGCACTCGCGCAGCAGCCCCGATTCCAACACCATCTTGGTGAGCTCTTCGACGAACAACGGTACGCCATCGGTTTTGCTGACGATCTCTTCGAGCACCGCATCAGGCAGCGATTTATCGCCGGTCACTCGCTTCACCATCAGCAGGCTTTGCCGGCCGGTAAAGCGATCGAGCGTCAGAGTCGTGAAATGCGAACGCGCCGGCCACGGCGGATGAAAATGCAGGCGGGCAGTCAGCAGCGCAAACAGCCGCACGTTGGACGCTTGCTCGATCAGCAAAGTCAGCAGCTCGAGCGTGGTGGGATCGCTCCAGTGCAGATCTTCGACGATCAGAATCACCGGCTCCGAAGCAGCCAAGGTGTAGACCAGGCTCAGCAGCGTTTCCAGCGTGCGCTGCTTCTGGCGTTCCGGACTCATCGGTGGCAATGGATAACCCGGGACCGAAAGCGAGAGGAGGGACGCGAGCAGCGGCAGTCCTTCGCTCGTCGACACGCTGTTGCGTGCGCAGAATTTTTCGAGCTTCGCAAGCTTGCCGGGGTTCGAATCGTCGCCGCGCCATCCCAGCACACTGCCGAGCACGTCGATGATCGGATACAGCGGCGTGTTCGCGTAATAGGATGAGCAGCGAAACTCCAGCCGCGTGTAGGATTCCACCGCAACATGCTCCACCACCGCCTGCACCAGCCGCGATTTGCCGATACCGGCATCGCCGGTGAGCAGCACCGCCTGGCCGCGGCCGTCGATTACCTGCTGCCAGCGATCGAGCAGCAGGCCGACTTCCTGATCGCGCCCGACCAGCGGTGTAAGCCCGGCTGCAGTAGCGACTTCCAGCCGCGTCCGCACGCTCGTTTCCTGCAGGATCTGATACACCGGGACCGGCTCGGCCAGTCCTTTCAGCCGGTATTCCACCGGGCCGCGCGTGACGAAAAAGCCTTGCACGATTCGATACGTCGCAGCGCTGACCAGGACCGCGTTGATATCGGCGAGTTTTTGCAGATGTGCAGCCAGATTCGGCGTTTCACCGAGCGCGAGCTGCTCGAACCGCTCGCCGCTGCCGACCTCGCCCATCACCACAAGTCCAGTATGGATACCGATGCGGATGGCCAGCGGACGGTCGAGCTTGATGGCCGGTTCGCTCTGCAGATCGCGAATGGAAGCGATCATCGCGAGCCCGGCGCGCACCGCGCGCTGCGCGTCGTCTTCGTGGGCGCGCGGGTGGCCGAAATACACCAGCAAGCCATCGCCGAGATACTGTGCAATGTAGCCATCGAAGCGCGACACCGCAGCCTGACACGCAGCTTGGTAAGCCCGCACCAGCGCGCGAAATTCCTCCGGATCGAGCCGTGTCGAGAGCGCGGTGGAATCCACCAGATCGCAGAACATCACTGTGAGCTGGCGGCGCTCGGCAGGCGAAGACTTGTGCAGCATCACCGCTTGCCGTTGCACGTCGCCGAGATCGCCGGCCGCGCCGAGTGCCCGACTTGCTTGACCTGCGCTTGCGCCTAGACGCTGTCCGCAGCCACCGCAGTACTCATCGCCCGGTTCATTGACGAATGCGCATTGCGCACATTCGATGGACAGCGCATGCCCGCAAGCCGCGCAGAATTTGCGGTTTGCTCGGTTTTCCAGCGCGCATTGGGGACACTGCATGGGAAGACCTGGACGCCGGAGGCGTGGGAAACGGATGAGAGTAGCCCGGTGCGCGAGCGCGGGTCAAGGTTCCCGGGGCGGCTGCCAGCGCTGCCGCTGATCGTCAGCCAAGTTGGAGCGCTGAGGGCAGTCCGGCCAGGTTGTCGGGTTCAGCCGACCCCGTGCCCGCATGCGGCACACGGTAGACAAAGCGGGTCCACCCATGTCCGACAACGATTTGCACGCATGCAAGGCGCGCGGGCGGCTGACCCTGAGGATGAGGTCCGCTCTTTGCTGTGTAACCCGCGCCCTGGATCGGTCGACCCGCTCGGCCGATTCAGAAGCCCTTCTAACCCCGAAATCACTGCAGGAAGAGTTGATCCGTGTCCAACCTGAAGACCTCGTACTTGAAGCAGCCCAACCCGCTCGCCGGCTACTTCCGCTTGCTCATGCCGCAGCTCAAACGCTATGCCGGCGTTGCGCTATTGCTGGCGATGACCGCCGTTCTCACGGTGTACATCGCCAAGCGGCCCGACACCGCGCGCGACCCCGTGGCGCAGGCGATGGAGGAACATCCCGAACAGTGGTTCAAAACCGAACGCGATTTGGCCGCACTCGCAGCCGATCTCACAGCAGGCCGCGTCGTCGACGCAGGCGCCTCGTCATCCGTTGCTTTGGTGACATTGAAATCCGGCGAGTACTACTACGTCAACACGCGCGCTCAGCAATTATTTACCTCCAAGCTGCTTACCGACGCTTTAGCGGTAACCCCGTATCACCTGATCAACGTGAGCGAAGAGCTGGCGCCGCCGGTGCGGCCTGAGATGCGTTTGCTGGCAGCCGTGCGGATGCTCGCGTTGCCGCTGCTGCTACAAGTGCCGATTCTGTTATTCATGGTCTTTATGATGACCGATGTGCTGCGCAAACAGCAGATGCTGAATTTCGAGGACAAACCGGATACGCGCTTCGACGACGTCGTCGGCGCCGATGACGCAAAAGATGCGTTGCGCGATATCGTGGCGTACCTGAAAGAGCCGGCGCGGTTTGCGCGCCTAGGTGCACATGCGCCTCGCGGCGTCGTCCTGGAAGGCGACCCCGGCACCGGCAAGACTCTGCTTGCGCGCGCACTGGCGGGAGAGAGCGGCGCCAATTTCATTTCGATGACCGGCAGCGACTTCACCGACAAGTTCGTCGGCGTTGGCGTAGGCCGCGTCAAGCGCCTGTTCAGAACCGCACGCAAAAACGCGCCGTGTGTGATCTTCATCGATGAGATGGACGGCATCGGCCGCCGCTCGTCGACGGCCACCGGCGGGTTCGCCGAGTCCGAGAACAATCGCATCATCAACGCCATGCTGAAAGAGCTCGACGGTTTCGATTCGCGCGAAGGCATCATCATCGTTGGCGCGACCAACCATCCAGACAACCTGGATCCGGCGCTGCGCCGCGAAGGCCGCTTCGATCGCACATGTCATCTGAGTCTGCCGAATTTGAGCGAGCGCGAGCGCCTGTATCGGATGTACAACGAACGCGCAGCCGTGGCGAGCGATGTCGACTGCCGTTCCCTTGCCCGCATGTCCGTAGGTTTATCGCCGGCAGCGATTGCAACCGTAGTGAACACCGCGGCGCTATTGGCGGCGAAGGAAGACGCCTCGCAGATCGGTCATTCGCATCTGGCACGCAGTCTGGAACAGCAACGCATGGGCGCGCCGATCGCCGGGATGAGCGCGGCACTGTCGGACTCGGAACGCAAACGCATCGCCGTGCATGAAGCCGGTCACGCGATCGTCGCCGCAGTGCTCGATGTCGGCGTGGTAGAGAAAGTGACGATCGCACCGCGTGGACGTGCACTGGGCGTGACGCTGGTAACGCAGCCTGCCGACCAATACATCAAGAGCGAACCGGAGCTGCAGAATCAGCTCGAGATGCTGCTTGCCGGCCGCGCAGCCGAAGCGTTGATTCTCGGCAGCGCGTCGACCGGCGCTGCGGATGATTTGCAGCGCGCATCGCAGCTCGCCTACCGGATGGCGGGCGAATTCGGCTTCAGCAAAGAGCTCGGTGCATTTAATTATCTGGCGTTGACGCCGGATGGTCCGAACAAACCGCTCGATGCAAACGTCCTGGTCGAAGCGCGTCAATTCGTCGCGAACGCTGCGGAGCGCTGTGCTGCGCGGTTAGTGGAACGCCGGGTGGCGTTGGAAGGCCTCGTCGCCGAGCTCCTGGAACACGAAACGGTGACCGGGGATGTGGTGAAAGCGCAGCTGCGCGCGTGAGCCTTTCGTGCAGCCGCAGATCCTTGCGGCTGCTTATTTCCAGAATCCACTATCTGTCCAGCTTGATAGAATTGCGCGGGCGCGAGCTCGCGCCTTTCGCCATCCTGGCGTATTCCCGCTCGCTTGTTATCTCGTTTCGCGCTCGACACGCGCGCGCACCGCTCGATCGCTGGGCACCAGCGGCGAATTGCTCCGCCCGCACCTCAGCTCGCTTCCCGCCGCAGTAGCCAAGCCCGCCAGATTTGGCGTCAGGCAACGATCGGTCGAGTGCTCAGCACGTCGCGCTATGCGCAGAACAGTCCTCACACGAAGGCGACGGCCGCTGCCATTCGTGCCGCAGTGAGACCCTGCGTCTGCGATGGGCCGTCGTCGACCGCCAGGCCGGCCGCTGCAGCGAAATCAGTTGAGGTAAGAGAACGAAGGCTGGCCGCGTGAGAGTTTAGCGGCCTGTTTATCCGCGCTAGCCGTGTCGAACGGCCTCGGCGTCGGATGCGTGTGTGGCGCACGCCCCGTTTGAAGCTAGCTGCCTAGCCTGTGCAGACGACCGATGCGGTCGCGCTGCGGGTGGTGCTGCCTTTGACTGCATTTACGACACAGGCGACGGTCGTGCCGCTTGCGCTCGCACCGCTGCAATCCCCGGTCGGCGAGCCGGCTATCGAGTAGGTAACCGACTTGGAGCTCGGTACCAGCTGCGTGCTGGTCCCGCCGGTAAGCATGGGGCCCAATGTAGTAACGGTGCAGACGTTCGCAGCGTTGAGTCGTTGTACGCCTGGCTTCGCTGAATTGACGACGTACGCGCCGTAGTTGATCGCGGTGCTCGAGGAGATCGCGCCTGCCACTGATTGGACCGAGGCGTCCATCGCTTCGCTCGTCAAGTCGATGAACTTGGGTATCGCAATCGCTGCAAGCACGCCGAGAATAATAATCACAACGATCAGCTCGATTAGCGTGAAGCCGCTTTGGATGCTTTTCATCTGAGTTCTTAATGCAATAGCGTTGGTCATCCGGCAGGGGCAAAAGCAGAGACCATGCCATTGCCATTGGTTCAGCGGGTACCGCGCGCTCCGGGGCGATCAGTTCCATTCAGATAGAATCGGGCGGTCGGCGCGTATCTGAAGTTCTAACCGCGCTTGATCCTGCAGGCGCATCAGTTCGAAGGTCACAATAACTAACTACAAATCGGAGGAGTCCATGAGCCAGAAACGGATCTACACGGTCGCGGCCGCAGCGGTAGCAGCCGCGGTGACATTTGGATTGGGCGTTGCGGTGGGCCAGCAGTCGGCGCCGACCGAAACTAAGGGTGTCAAGGTGAGCCCGCCGACTGCCTTGGACCTGGCACAGCAGGAGCTCGATGGCCTGGACGGCCGCCAGCTTCGCTTGCGTACCGTCACGATCGACCCCGGCGGTGTCGTCGGCGTGCACAGCCATAAAGGCCGTCCAGGCGTTGCCTACATCGTGTCGGGAACGCTGACCGAGCACGTCGGCGACGATGCCCGTCAGCACCAGCAGGGCGAGAGCTGGACGGAAGAAAAGAACACGACGCACTGGTCCGAGAATAAAGGCAGCAGCCCGGTCGTGATTCTCGCAGTCGATGTATTCAAGCCCTGACGTTCGCGTCATATCGCGTGGAAGCAAGCGGGCCGATTGTGGCCCGTTTGCGATGAACCTTGGCGCAGGCCGCGAGCGTCCGCGGCATCAGTGGCATTCCCAGTTGGCGTTCGCAGTACTGATGTTGCTGGCGATGAACGTTCGTGCGGACGACCCTGCTGCCGAAGGTTTCTATACGGAAGCGCAAGCGCTTCGCGGCGGTCAATTGTATGAACAGCACTGCATCGCGTGCCACGGCGGCAAGCTCGAAGGCAATCCCGGCGCCCCGCTGACGGGGCCGGCGTTTCTCGGGCGCTGGGCGGATGGGCAGCATACGGTCGACGATCTGTTCTACGTAATCCGCACGTCGATGCCCTACAGTGCGCCGGGTTCGCTCAGCAAGCAGCAGTATGTCGATGTGGTCGCGTATATCCTGAAGAGCAACGGCTATGCGCTCGGCGACGCGGAGTTGCCGCCCGAATCGCGCGCGCTGAAAAAGGCGATTCCGCAGAAATGATCGCTCAAAAAATAATCCAAGGGAGAGTTATGCAAGCAACCAGGATCGTCTCGATGGTCGCAACGGTAGTGATGCTCGCCAGCGTGGCGGCCTATGCTGAAAGCGGACCGACGCAGGCGGAACTAAATCAGGCGCACACGAGTACCGAGTGGCTGCTGCCGAACCACGACTATGCCGGCGTGCGCTTCGTGGATCTCAAGCAGATCAACATCGGCAATGCGGCGGGGTTGCGCCCGGTGTGCATGTATCAGGGTGCCGACTTGAATCGGTCACTGAACAATCCACTGGTGTACCGCGGCACGATGTATGTCACGACGACTTACGCAACCATCGCCCTGGACGCCACGACATGCAAGGTGAAGTGGCGGCACGACTGGAAGCTGAAAGGCAAAGAGGCAAACGCATCGATCAAGAATCGCGGCGCTGCCATCAAGGATGGCAAAGTCATACGCGGCACACAGGACGGCTACTTGATTGCGCTCGATGCCGAAACCGGCAAGCTGCTGTGGGAAGTGAGGGCGGCGAATTCGGACAATTTCGAAGCGCTCAGCATGACGCCGATACTGTTCGAAGATCTAGTCATCATCGGTCCGGCAGGTTCCGAGTACGGCATCAAAGGTTGGATCGGAGGCTTTCGTTTGCAAGACGGCGCACCAGTGTGGAAGTTCAACACGGTGCCGAACGAAGGTGAGCCCGGCGCGGAAACCTGGGGATCGGCAGATGCGCGCTTGCGCGGCGGCGGTGGGATCTGGACCACGCCTTCGTTCGACAGCGCGAAAGGGTTGATCTACGTGCCGGTCGGCAATCCGGCGCCGGATTTCTTCGCCAGCCAGCGGCCGGGGACGAATCTGTATACCGGCGCGATGATCGTACTCGATGCGCGGACCGGTCAATTGCAATGGTACAAACAGGCCGCGCCGCACGATACGCACGATTGGGATTTACCGGTGGTGAGCCCGCTGTTTACCGCGACGATGAATGGCACCAGCCGCGACGTCGTCACCATGGCGGGCAAAGACGGCTTGCTGCGCCTGATCGATCGCAAGAGCCACGAAGAGTTGTATGCGGTGCCGGTGACGACGCGCTCGAATGCCGAGATCGATCCGACACCCGAGGGCGTTTATACCTGTCCAGGTTTAGCAGGCGGGGCGGAGTGGAGCATTCCCGCATACAACCCGCAAAAGGATTTGCTGGTGATTCCGACTGTCGACTGGTGCGGCGTGTTCAAGACAGATGATGAGTCACGTTTCATTGCCGGACAGCAGTTCATGGGCGGCTCGTTCACCTGGGACCCGGTGGATAAATCGCGCGGCTGGTTAACCGCCGTGAAAGCTTCGACCGGTGCGGAAGTCTGGAAGTATCAATCGAGCCGCCCCATGCTGGCCGCTGTGACGGCGACCGCTGGCGACGTGCTGTTCACCGGCGAAGTCACCGGCGATTTCATCGCGGTAGATGCGGCCAACGGCAAAGTCTTGTACCGCTTCAACGTCGGTGCCCCGATCACCGGTGGCGTGATCAGCTACGCAGTCGGCGGCAAACAGTACGTGGCGGTTATCTCTGGAATGGCAGCGGCATTCTGGCAAGCGCCGCCTGGTTCGCTGACGCTCGTCGTATTCGCGCTGCCGGAAAAATGAAATCGTCCGCGCGTAGCGTTACGCTGCTGCGCGCGGACGATTTGCAAGCCAGTCTTTGAGCGCATCGGCAATTTTGTGGACCGGCATCGTCCAGTCGCCGGGCTTCGGCTGGCGAAACTGCAACAGCGTCGGGTACCACGGCGAGTCGTCACGGCCGCGCAGCCAGCGCCAGCATGAATCATAGCGGTTGAGCAGCCACACCGGCTTGCCCATCGCGGCCGCCAAATGCGCGACCGCGGTGTCGACGCTGATTACGAGATCGAGATTGGCGACGAAGGCAGCGGTATCCGCGAAGTCTTTCCATTCGGCGCTGAAATCGACGCAACCCGCCGACGCGGTGCCCACCTCGGTGCTGTCTTTCTGCAGGGAGAAAAATCGCGCGCCTGCCACTGCTGTGATCGGGGCAAGCTGCGCAAAGCTCAGGCTCCGCCGCGCATCGATCGCCGCGAGATCGACTGCGCCGGTACGCGCACGGCCGGCCCATACCAGACCCACGCGCGGACCCGAATACTCGGCAAGCCGTTCCGCCCAATACCGCTCGCGATCTGCATCGGCCACCAGATATGCACCGGTAGAGGGGAGCGCATCGAGCGTAAGTTTCAATCGATGCGGCAGACTCATCAACGGACAATGCACATCGTAGCTGGGCAACGGCTCGCCGCGCGCGATCACGCTCGTGAGGTACGGCACGGTGCGCAGTGCGGCGACCAGCTCCGGCTGCGCTTCCAAGATCACAGTGGCGCCGCGCCTCGACAACTCCAGAGCGAAGCGGACGAACTGGAGCGTGTCGCCGAAACCTTGCTCGGCCCACAGCAACACGCGCTTGCCGGCGATCGGCTCGCCGCGCCACGCGCGCTCGGACGGTTTCGTATAGCCGCCGCGTAAATTCTCGCAACCTTCCCAGCGCGCTTCGAAGTCGGCCCAACCTTGCGCGTAATCGCCGGTTGCCAGTTCGCTCAGCGCTCGATTCCAGCGGACCTGCGGATTGTTCGGCGCGAGCGTGCTTGCCCGCTCGAGTAAGACCAGCGCCTCATCGTGCTCGCCCAGATCTTGTAGAAGTGCAGCGTAATTGTTGAGCGCGCTGAGCATGTGCGGTGCGGCGGCAACGACTTGCTCGAGATGCGCGCGAGCCTCTTGCGGACGGCCGAGTACGCGCAACGCATCGGCTAGATTGGCGCGCGCTTCCAGGTAGCCCGGATCCTGCTGCAATGCTTGCTCGAACAGCGCTTGCGCCTCCGGCAGACGGCCAAGCTTGCGCAGCGCCGTACCGAGATTGTTACGTGCTTGATTCGCTTCCGGCGCCAACTCGAGTACCTGCGCGAGCGGCTCGACAGCTGCTTCGAATTTGCGCTGCTGCAATCGAGCGAGACCGAGAAAGTTCAACGGGTCTGGATGATCCGGCGCGATGGCGAGCGAGGCGAGACAGCACTGCTCCGCGCGTGCCGGATCGTGCAACTGCAACGCAACTTTCGCCAGCATCCGCCACGCATCGGCGTTGTTATCGGCCGCGAGCAGCTGTTCAAGGCGCGTGCCCGCTTCTTGTGCACGGCCCGTCACGGTCAGCGCTTCCGCGGCGGCAATGTGCGAAGCGGTCCGGTCAGGTGCGATCTGCAGTACCAAGTCGAATTGCGCCAATGCATCCTGGTGTCTGCCTGCCTGCATGAAGGCCAGGCCGAGCTGATGACGCGCGTCGACGAAGTCGGGACTTAGCTTCAGGGCTTGATCGAGAAAGCGATAGGCCGCGTCCGGGATGCCGACATCGCAGGATAAGATGCCGAGCAGGTACAGAATTTCTTCGTCTTTCGGATAGCGCTTGTGCAGCTTGAGGTACGCGTGTTCGGCCTGGTCGAAGCGGCCGGCCATGTGATGCTCGAGGGCTTGCGCGACGGTTTCGCTGTTACTGGGCATCGGGGCAGGTTCCCGTTTGTTGCTGATGGTCTATACATCGGCACCCAAGCATTGCGACTGAAGCGGCACTACACCGGTAAGCGGCCCTCTTCGATGGCGTGGCAGGCGACGCGCGTGTGCGACAGTCCCGGCGTGAGCTCGGGGCGCTCGCTTTTGCAGCGCGAATTGGCATATGGGCAGCGCGGGTGGAAGGCGCACCCGGTCGGCGGCTCGAGCGGATTTGCAACCTCGCCCGCCACCGGCGTGCGTACGCGTCCGCTCATCGCCAAATCGGGAATCGCATCGAGCAGCATGCGCGTATACGGGTGATGTGGATGCGAGAACAACGTTTGCGCGTCGGCGATTTCCACCAGGCGCCCCAGGTACATCACGCCGACCCGCGTCGCCATTTGCGACACGACAGCGAGATTGTGCGAGATGAACAGATATGTGAGCCCTAAGCTTTCCTGGAGCGCTCGCATCAGATTGAGGATCTGCGCCTGTACCGACACATCCAGTGCCGATGTCGGTTCGTCGCACACCAGAAATTCCGGCTCGGACGACAACGCGCGCGCGATCGAAACGCGCTGGCGCTGGCCGCCGGAGAATTCGTGTGGATACTTGCGCCCGTCGTTCGGCGATAAGCCGACTTGCAACAGCAGTTCGCCGACGCGATCGCGCATTTGCGGGCGCGAACGGTGCAATCCGTGCGTGCGCAGCGGCTCAGCGACGACGTCGGTTACACGCCAGCGCGGATTGAGGCTCGCGTAGGGATCCTGAAAGATCATCTGCATGCGCCGCCGAACCGCAGGGCTCCAGACATTCA
Source organism: Burkholderiales bacterium (assembly GCA_038240725.1). Taxonomy (GTDB): domain Bacteria; phylum Pseudomonadota; class Gammaproteobacteria; order Burkholderiales; family SHXO01; genus SHXO01. Next base: position 25,197 of record JBBRGM010000005.1, read on the forward strand.
TGCCGGCCCGCTGTGCTTCGCCGTCGAATGCGATGCGACCGCGCGATGGTCGATACAACCCGACGATGAGGCGCGCAATCGTGGATTTGCCGCAACCGGATTCGCCGACGAGAGCAAACGTTTCGCCGCGCTGAATTTCAATCGAAACATCGTCCACTGCTTTCAGCAGCCGCCTCGGTGCGCGTTCGAGTATTCGATTGAGCCACGGTTTGGATACGTCGAAGTCACGCCCGACTGCGTCCAGTTTCACCAGCGTGCAGGGCGCTTCAGTCATGTTCGGAAGCGTACAGCCAGCAGGCGGCGAGTCGATCGTCGACGGCGAGCAGCGGCGGGCGTTCTTTATCGCAGCGCTCGAAGCGTTGCGGACAACGCGGATGGAACGGGCAGCCGGAGGGGATCGCGTCCAACCGCGGCATGCTGCCGTCGATTTGTGCAAGCCTCGCACCGGTCGCGCCCACCGTCGGTATCGATCGCATCAGACCGATGGTGTAGGGATGGCGCGGCGCGTGAATCACGCTGCGGACCGGGCCGATTTCGACGATGCGCCCGGCGTACATCACAGCCACGCGATGCGCCGTCTCTGCGATCACACCCATGTCGTGCGTGATCAGCATTACCGCAGCACCGTGCTGACTGGACAACCGTTTTAGCAAAGCAATGATCTGCGCTTGCGTAGATACATCGAGCGCCGTTGTCGGCTCGTCGGCGATGATCAAGGTTGGCTCGGCGCACAGTGCAAGGGCGATCACGACGCGCTGACGCATCCCGCCGGAGAATTGGTGCGGATAATGATCCAGCCGTTCAGCGGCAGCGGGAATGCCGACTTCCTCCAGCAGCGCCACCGCACGCTCACGCGCTTCGCGCGGCGTGACGGGAAGGTGAGTCAGAATCGTCTCTGTAATCTGCCGACCGATGGTGTACAGCGGGTTGAGCGAGGTGAGCGGATCTTGAAAGATCGCACCGATGCGGCGTCCGCGAATTCGGCGCATCGCGTCGGCCCCGAGGTCGTCGATTCGCTCGCCTTCCAGTGCGATCTCGCCTGCAGCGATACGGCCAGGACGATCGAGCAAACCGATGATCGCTGCGCCGGTCAGCGATTTGCCGGCACCCGATTCGCCGACGACTCCGAGTACCTCGCCGGGTTCGATATCGAATGAGACGTCGTCGACCGCAACCAGCGTGCCGCGCCGCGTGGGGAATTCGACACGAAGATGACTGACCCGCAGCAAGGGCCGATTCGAGGGCTGCGCGAGAGCAGGGTGTGGCATCGCGATGGATCGGTCGAACGGATTAACGCAGCTTAGGATTCAGCGCGTCGCGTAACCAATCGCCGAGCAGATTCACCGACAGCACCAGGATCACCAGCGCCACGCCGGGAAACACCGCGACCCACCACTCGCCGGAGAACAGGAAATCATTGCCGACGCGAATTAGCGTACCGAGCGAAGGCGTGGTCGGCGGCACGCCGACGCCGAGAAATGACAAGGTCGCCTCGGTGATGATCGCGGTGGCGATGTGAATCGTCGCGATTACGAGTACCGGTCCCATCACGTTGGGCAGCAGATGGCTCAGCATGATCGCGATCGGATGGCGGCCGATCACCCGTGCGGCTTGAATGTATTCCTTGTTCTTTTCCACCAGCACCGAGCCGCGGACGGTTCGCGCGTACTGCACCCAGCCCGAGATGCCGATCGCGAAGATGAGAACGTACAACGCGACGTCGGCATACGCCTCGCGCGGCAGCGCGACGTGCACAATCCCGTCGATGAGCAGTGCGATCAGAATCGCGGGGAACGACAGCTGCACGTCCGCAATGCGCATGATCAGCGCGTCGGTGCGTCCGCCGAGATAACCGGATAGCAACCCGAGACCTACGCCGAGTACGATCGAGAACACGACGGCAGCGACGCCGACGGCAAGCGAGATGCGCGCGCCGTAGATGATCGCGGATAAAACATCGCGACCCTGATTGTCGGTTCCGAGCAAATGCGACGCATTGCCCTGCGCAGTCCAAGCCGGCGGCAAAAACGAGTCGAGAAGATTCAGCGAAGCGAGGTCGAACGGATCGTGCGGCGCGACCCACGGTGCGAACAGCGCGCCCCCGACGCAGATCAACGTCAACAGCGCCGCGACGATGGTGACCGGCGAGTGGCGAAAGCTATAGACGAGATCGGAATCCCAGAAACGTGCGGCGCTATTGCGCTCCGGCAGATGCGCGCCGTGTGCGCCGAACCCGGCAGCGTCGGCCTCGCCGGCGACCTCCGGTGGGACTACCTCGGCCAATTGCGCGCCCTCACTTGATCATCACCCAGCGCAGCATGTTGAAGTTGTTCGCGAGCTGCACCAGATCGATATTTTTCTTCATGCCCCACACCAGAGGCTGCTGGTGCAGTGGCAGGTGGCCGATTTCGTCGGCGTGTATTTTGAAGGCCTCCGCGATCAGGGCGTCGCGCTTGGAGACATTGTTCTCCGAGGCCACCAGACGCGTGATCTCATCGACGCGCGCGTTCGAATAGCTTCCCAGATTGTATTGGCCTTGCCCGCCGTCTCCCGGCGTCGCCATTACGCCGAACAGCGTGTTATGGCTGTCGAGACTCGCCGGCGTCCAGCCGAGCATGTAGAACGACGTGTCGCGGCGAAGAATCTTCGGGAAGAAAATCGCCTTGGTCTCGGCGATGACGTCGACCTTGACGCCGATGCGAGCGAGCATCGCCGCCACCGCCTGGCAAATTTCGCCGTCGTTTACATAGCGATCGTTCGGACAGTTGAGAGAGACTTCGAAGCCCTTCGCATAGCCGGCTTCTGCCAGCAACTTCTTCGACTGCTCAGGATCGTAGGGCAGGCGTTTGTTGAGACTCGCCTGAAAACCCGTGACGACCGGCGCGACCATCAGTGCCGTCGGCGTCGACGTGCCGCGCATCACGCGCGATTTGATCGCCTCGATGTCGATCGCCTGATAGAACGCCTGGCGCACGCGCTTATCCTTGAATGGATTTTTGCCCTTCACGTTCGACAGCAGGAGCTCGTCGCGTTTCTGATCCATGCCGAGAAAGATCGTGCGCGCTTCCATCCCCAGCATGACTTTCAGATCTGCGCTGGACTGGATGCGTGAGATATCTTGCAGCGGCACCGGCTCCATCATGTCGATCTCGCCGGAGATCAATGCGGCGACCCGAGTTGCGGCGTTCGCGATCGGAGTAAATACCGCTTCGGTCACGTTGTGCTCCGGCTTGCCCCACCAGGCCGGATTGGGGATCAGCACCGTGCGCACACCCGGTTCGCGCGACTTCAACATGAACGGACCGGTGCCGTTCGCGTGCGCGCTGGCAAAATTCTCGGTGCCTTTGCGAACGTCCACCGGTCGCACCGCGCCGTTTTTCTCGCACCACGCTTTGGAGACGATGTACCAGGTGCTCACCATGCTCGGCAGGATCGGAAACGGCTCGCTGGTCACGATGTCGATCGTGTAGTCGTCGATCTTCTTGATGTTCTTGATCGCGCCCACGTACATCTTGACGTCGGAGCCTTCGCCTCGCGCACGCTCGAGCGAGAACAGCACGTCGTCGGCAGTGAACGGAGTGCCGTTGTGGAACTTCACGTTCTTGCGCAGGTTGAAGCGCCAAACCGTCGGCGAGGTTTGCTTCCAATCGGTTGCCAACTCGGGCTGCGGCGCCAGGGTTTTTCCGCGGCCGACCAGCGCCTCGTACATGTTGCCGGTGAAGTTCAACAGGAGCGATTCATTGAACATGTACGGGTCCATCGACAACACGTCGCCTTGATTGGCGTAGCGAAACGGTTTTGCCATTGCGTTCGTGGCGAGGAATATTGCGCACGCCAGAATCAACCAGGCGCCCGTGCTTCGAAACAGGTTAGGTCGCATGTCGATCTCCAATCAGCTCGCCACCGGCAGCGCTGCTTCCGCTAATGCAGCCAGATAGCCTGCACCCAGCGGAATCACGTCGTCGTTGAAATCGTAACTCGGGTTGTGCAGATAGCAATTCGTCGGTCCGCCGCCTTGTCCGAGCAGCACGTAGGCGCCGGGGCAAGCCTGCAGCATGTAGGAGAAATCTTCGCCGCCCATCGTCGCATCGAATTCGCGGAT
>JBBRGM010000006.1:0-28085 GCA_038240725.1 Burkholderiales bacterium
CGTCGCCGCGCAGCTCGCGGTGTACTTCTTCTGCAAGGCTGAGCGCATGCCCCATCGTCCACATCGGCAACAATCCCGCATGCACCATCGCATAGCCTTGCTCGCGATAGAACAGTGGACACGTGCGCAGCCACGCAAGCAACTCGTCACGATCGGGCGCCTTCAAAACGGCGTCGAGTGTGTCGCCATCGCGGGCTTTCGTGTAACCGGCGGCCAGTGCGAGGAGATGCAGATCGTGATTGCCCAGTACGCTGATCGCGCGTGTGCCGAGTCCTTTCACGAAGCGCAGCACGGCGAGAGAATCCGGGCCGCGATTGACCAGATCGCCTACCAGCCACAAGCGGTCGCGGCCCGCGTCGAACTGGATCTCATCGAGCAATCTTCGCAGTGGATCGAAGCAGCCTTGCAGGTCGCCAATCGCGTAGGTGGACATGGTTGCGATGTGGAGCTGTCAGACGGAAGTGGACCGGCGAACCTGGATGACCCGGGCTCGCCGTGGGCGAATCCGGGCTGATCAGACGCGGGTTATTTGCCTTGAGTCGCCATGTAGTCAACCGCCGCGCTGACGTCCGTATCCGACAGGGCGGGATTGCCGCCTTTAGCCGGCATCGAGCGAATACCTTTGATGGCGTGCTCGTGCAATGTGGCGACGCCCTGCGCAAGACGCGGTTTCCAAGCAACCTTGTCGCCGAGCTTCGGCGCGTTCATCAGGCCGGCGGCGTGACACATTGAGCAGACCGCCTGGTAGATTTTGCCGCCGTCGGGCTTCGCTGCAGACGTTGCGTCGGCCGCTGGCGCTGGCGCGGGTGCATTCGCTGCAATGGTAGTTGACCCGGCACCCGGGTTCGCACCTGGTGTTGATGGCGCCGGTGTCGAAGCTGCGGGCGTCACGGCAGGCGTAGCGGCCGCAGGCTCCTTGAAACCAGCTCCGCTTTGATTCGCCATCCAGACCACGGCGCGCGCGACCTCGTCGTCTTTCAAGTTATTACTGCCACCGCGCGGCGGCATCGACCGGATGCCGGTGATGGCATGTGCGATCAAAGTTTTCTCACCTTGCCCAATGCGCGGTTTCCAAGCGGCTTTGTCGCCGATCTTCGGCGCGTTCAATAGACCCGCGCCGTGGCACACCGTACAAACCGCCTTCACTATCTGCTCGCCGGATTGCGAACCTGCAGCGGCAGAACTGTCCGCCAGCACGACTTCGCCGACCGGCTTGAGCCGCGCGGACACGGCGGCGGGGGACATCAGCGAGCTGTCGGTATGAACTTTGAGTCCGCCGGTGATGAACTGAATGACCAGCAGAAAAAACGATATCGGGATGAGAAAGGCCAGCACAACGACAGTGATGAGTTGCTTCGGCGTCTTGATGGCGGAGGAATGCTCGTCGTCGTCGTATGCCTCGCTCATGCAGAAATCCTTCAAGCTTCACGCTTTAAAAAGGCGACAGTATAGGCGATCGCACAGTGTCCTCAAAGAGACCGCCCGCGTACAAAATCAGTTTGCTGAACCCCATCACGGGCGCCGACGATTCCGAACGGACGCTCGCCGGTGGGATAGATGCCGGCAACCTGCTAGACTCGAAATTCGCCGATCTGTTCAAAACCAGACTGTTTAGAAATAGGCCGGCCTTACGAAGATTGCCGGACAAAAGATTGCCGGCACGTTTCGTTCATCACGTGCGCCCTTAGCTCAGTTGGATAGAGTGTTGGCCTCCGAAGCCAAAGGTCGTGGGTTCGAATCCCTCAGGGCGCGCCAATTCCAAGCTCATCTCCGAGCATCGATTGCCAGGCGGGTAGCAACGAGCCGCAACCCGCCATTATGAATATCGACGCGATGGCACTCCCCTCGAGCATTGATTCAATCTCCCAGCTCGACGCCGGTCACCCGGTTCGCTGCCGTTCCGGCGTACCGATGACGGTGCACATCGGCCGTGCATCGCCTCCGTTGTAAATATTGAGCGTCGATTGAAATCTTTGGCGCGGAAAACGACGTCGCGTCAGCCGCCTTATTACATTTTCGAATGCCGAGCGGCGAAAGTTGCCGTCCAGCCTGGATAAATTAACCAACGCATTCCTCTGCGTTTCAGCTGCTTGCCACTTTGCAACGTCGAAGAAGCGGATCATCGATCGTCTGGCGAAAGCCGGGCGGCGTATGGGCATATGGATTGCAAGCTTGGTCTGGGTGGGCAAGGAGGCTTCCATGCACAGACTGATGTTGGCACTGCTTCTGGGATTCGCATTACCTGGCGCAAGTCAGGGTGCTGCGTCGACCGACGCTTTGTCAGAGCGTGAGCTCGCAAAAGCCGTGAAGGACGCGCTTGCTCTGGGCGTAGGCAAAGCCGTGGCGCGTCTAGGTCAGGACAACGGTTTTCTGCTCGATGCGAGAGTGCGCATCCCTTTGCCCGACAAGCTCGCAGGAATCGATTCGACAGCGCGCCGGTTCGGCATGGCTCGGTATACCGACGAACTCGTCGCTGCAATGAATCATGCCGCAGAGACCGCGGTGCCCGAAGCCGGCCCGCTCCTCATCGACGCCGTGAAAAAGCTCTCCGTATCCGATGCCCGCGAGATCGTTGCCGGTAACGATGATGCCGCGACTCGATACTTCCGGAAGAATGCCGACGCGGCACTCATGCAACGATTGCTTCCGATCGTGGCGCGGGCAACGAAAAGCGTGCGGGTATCCGACTCCTACAATCAAGTTGCAGGCAGAGCCGTGCGCTTCGGACTGCTGCGGCCCGAAGACGCCAAGCTGGATGAATACGTCACGCGCAAAACGCTCGACGGTCTATATTTCGTAATCGCAGAAGAAGAACGCGCCATTCGCGCGCGTCCGCAGCAGCAAGCGCAGTCGGTCTTGCGCAGAGTATTCGGCGCGCTGGCGCAGTAGCGGCCGTCGCTAGTTACCCCGCCCTGCGGCCCGCGAGCCAGATGCCGTTCCGTCGCGCGAGGGCGCAGCATGGCGCTGGTGTATGATCGATCGTCGATTTGCGCCACTTTCCGCGTCATCAGCATGCCGGCACGCCTTCGCGAAATTCCGTACAACTACACCTCGTTCTCCGATCGCGAGATCGTAATTCGCATTTTGGGCGAACAAGTGTGGGAGCTGCTCAGCGAATTGCGCAATGAGCGTCGCACCGGACGATCGGCCCGCATGCTGTACGAAGTCGTCGGGGACATCTGGGCGGTCGCGCGCAATCCTTATCTGCAGGATGACCTGCTGGACAATCCGAGGCGCCGCGACGCGCTGGTGAACGCCATGCGTCATCGTCTGCGCGAGATCGAAACGCGTCGCACGAACCGCAACGACAGCGTGTCGCGATTGCTCGAAGCAGCAAGCGGTGCGGTAGACGATTTCGACCGCGAGTTCGACGACATCGCGAGCTTGCGACGCAAAGCGATGCGGCGGCTATCTCGCGTCACCCGCCGCGACAACATCTGCTTCGATGGCTTTGCGCGGGTATCGCATGTCACGGACGCGACCGACTGGCGTGTCGAATATCCGTTCGTCGTGCTCTACCCGGATACCGAGGCCGAAGTGGCCGGCTGCGTGCGCGCGTGCATCGAGCTCGAGCTCACCATCGTTCCGCGTGGCGGCGGCACTGGATATACGGGCGGCGCTATACCGCTCACCAAACTCTCCGCGGTAATCAATACCGAGAAGCTGGATCAGCTCGGCGAAGTCGAGCAGGTCGTCCCTGCAGGTCTGCAACAGCCGGTCGCAACCATTTACTGCAACGCAGGCGTGGTGACCAAGCGCGTGATGGAAGTCGCTGAAGCGCGCGGACTGGTCTTCGCGGTCGATCCGACATCGGCAGATGCGTCTTGCATCGGCGGCAACATCGCAATGAACGCCGGTGGCAAGAAGGCGGTGCTGTGGGGGACGGCGCTGGACAATCTGCTGTCTTGGCGCATGGTGGACCCGACCGGCCATCTGATGGAAGTCACGCGCCTATCGCACAACCTCGGCAAGATCCACGACCAAGCTGTCGCGCGTTTCTCGATTCAGCGCTTTCGTCGCGACGGCAAGACGCCCTATCGCGACGTCGAGATGCTGGAAGTGCCTGGACAAAGCTTCCGGAAAATCGGGCTCGGCAAAGACGTCACCGACAAGTTTCTTTCCGGCCTGCCTGGTGTGCAAAAAGAAGGCTGCGACGGCATCATCACGTCGGCGCGGTTTATTCTGCATCGGATGCCCGCGCATACGCGCACGGTATGCCTCGAATTCTTCGGCCAGGTGCGCGACGCCGTGCCCTCGATCGTCGAAATCAAGAATTATCTCGATGCGAATCCCGCGGCGGTACTGGCCGGGCTCGAGCATCTCGACGAGCGGTATGTAAAAGCGGTCGGCTATGCGACCAAGGCGCGCAGAGGCGTGCGGCCGAAAATGGTGCTGCTGGCCGACATCGTCGGCGACGATGAAGCAGCAGTGGGCGCAGCTGCATCGCGAGTCGTGCGTATTGCCAATGCGCGCGACGGCGAAGGCTTCATCGCGGTCAGTCCGGAAGCGCGTAAGCGATTCTGGCTGGACCGCGCGCGCACGGCAGCCATAGCGCGCCACACCAACGCATTCAAGATCAACGAAGACGTCGTCATCCCGCTCGATCGTCTCGGCGATTACTCGGATGGAATCGAGCGCTTCAACATCGAGCTGTCGTTGAAGAACAAGGTGCGTTTGCTCGAAGAGCTCGAGCGTTTTTTCGCACGCGGGTTGAACGACGAGTCGGACGCGGACAATCCGCTCTCCGTAGAAGGTTTGGGCGAGCGGCCGGCGCAGGCGCTCGTTCTCGTGCGCGAGGCGCAGCGGAAATGGTGCTGGCTGCTCGGCCACTTCGACAGCCCTTACGAGGAATATCAGCTCCAGTTCAGCCTCGGACAAATCAGGCTGCCGGAGCTGGAAGGCTCCGCGTCCGAGCCGGCGACGGTGTTCCAGGCGCTGCAAGATCATTCGCTGCGCGTTTCCTGGAAGCGTGAAGTGTGCGAGCCGCTCATGCAGCTGTTTGCTGGACGCGACTTCGAACCCATCCGCGCCGCCATCGATGCGTTGCATAAGAAGCTTCTGAAGAGTCGCGTGTTCGTGGCGCTGCACATGCACGCGGGCGACGGCAACGTGCACACCAATATTCCGGTGAATTCGGACGACTACGGCATGTTGCAGGAGGCGAATCAGATCGTCAGCCGCGTGATGAGGCTGGCGAAGGCGCTAGGCGGTGTGATCTCCGGCGAGCACGGCATCGGCATCACCAAGCTGGATTACCTCGAGCCCGAACAAGTCGCAGCGTTCGTCGCATTCAAGCAATCGGTCGATCCGCACGGCCGTTTCAACGCGGGCAAGCTGCTGCCGGGCGCAAACTTGCAGCGCGCGTATACGCCGAGCTTCAGTTTGCTCGAGCAGGAAAGCCTGATCCTGGAACGTTCAGAAATCGGCGCGATCTCGGATTCGATCAAGGACTGCCTGCGTTGCGGCAAGTGCAAGCCGGTGTGCAGCACGCATGTGCCGCGCGCCAATCTGCTGTACAGCCCGCGCAATAAAATTCTCGCCAGCAGCCTGTTGATCGAAGCGTTCCTGTACGAAGAGCAGACGCGGCGTGGCGTTTCGATCAAGCACTTCGAAGAATTCGGCGATGTTGCCGACCACTGCACGGTGTGCCACAAGTGTCTGAACCCGTGTCCGGTCGACATCGATTTCGGCGATGTATCGATCGCCATGCGCAATCTTCTTCGCAACAACGGCAAGCAGAAATTCAATCTGGGCAAAACGGCCGCGCTGTTTTTTCTTAACGCGACGGATCCGCGCATCATCAAAGTAACGCGCACGCTGATGATCGAGCTTGGCTATCGTGCACAGCGCATCGCGTACGAGCTCGCCAAACGCTTCGGATTGATCCAGCACCAGGTGCGTCATCCGCCGGCGACCCTGGGCACCGCGCCGATCCGCTCGCAGGTGATCCACTTCATCAATAAGCCGATGCCGGGCGGCTTGCCGAAAAAAACGTCGCGGCAGCTGCTCGACATCGAAGACCGCACGATGGTGCCGGTCATCCGCGACAGCGCGAAAGTAACCGATGATTCCGACGCGGTGTTCTATTTTCCCGGCTGCGGCTCCGAACGCTTGTTCGGACAAGTGGGACTCGCGACGCAAGCCATGTTGTTCGAGGTGGGGACGGTGACGGTGCTGCCGCCCGGTTATCTATGTTGCGGCTATCCGCAAACGGCCGCCGGCGAAGCCGACAAGGGCCAGAAAATCATCACCGACAACCGCGTGCTGTTTCATCGCGTGGCGAACACACTCAACTATCTCGACATCAAGACCGTTATCGTGTCTTGCGGCACTTGTTACGATCAGTTGCAGCACTATGCGTTCGACAAGATTTTTCCCGGCTGCCGCCTGCTCGACATCCACGAATATCTGATGGAGAAAGGCATCAAGCTCGAGGGCGTGAACGGCATGCGCTACATGTACCACGACCCCTGTCACTCGCCGATGAAGACGCATCAGCCGCTGAAAGTCGTCAATCAGCTGATGGGGCAGGACGTCAAGCTCAACGATCGCTGCTGCGGGGAGTCGGGCACGTTGGCCGTCGCACGGCCGGATATTTCGACGCAGGTGCGCTTCCGCAAACAGGAAGAGATGATCAAGGGCGTCGATGCAATACGCGAAAACGGACATCAGGGTCCGGTGAAGATTCTGACCTCGTGCCCGTCGTGTCTGCAAGGCTTGGCGCGGTACGACGATGATGCGGGGACGCAGGCCGACTACATTGTCGTCGAGCTTGCCAATCGCCTGCTCGGATCAAACTGGATGGCGGACTATGTTCAGAAAGCTAATCGGGGTGGAATCGAACGCGTCCTTGTTTGACGCGCGCGCTGCAGGAGAAGAAATGGTTTGCGTGTTCTGCGAAGAGGCGGGCGGCGAAGTTCTATGGGAAGACGATTTCTGCCGCGTCATCTGGGCCTACGAAGCCGACTACCCAGGCTTGTGTCGCGTGATCTGGGACCAGCACGTGAAGGAGATGTCCGATCTCGATGCGAGCGGGCGCAACCAGATCATGCGCGTGGTTCTCGCTGTGGAAGAGGCGCTCGTCAAAGTGGTTGCACCGGAGAAAATCAATCTTGCGAGCCTCGGCAATCAGGTGCCGCATCTGCACTGGCACGTTATCCCTCGATTTAAAAACGATCCGCATTATCCGTTCGCGATCTGGGGCCGCAAAGTGCGCGAAGGCGGTCATCCGCTGGTAGCGAACTTCGCCGTCGAAATGCGGCGCGAGCTCGATCAGTTGCTGAGCGCCAAGCGCGGATTCGGCAAAAGCTGATCGCCGCGGACGACCACCGCTTGACTAGCCTGGTCCGCCGGTACGGCGGGCTGCCTGATTACTCTTGATCGGCCTGGGCAGCGGCTTCCGGAAGCGCCGCTGACGGCCGCAACATCGTTCGCGGCGCCGGAAATATCGCGCAGAATCGACTGCCCTGGCCGGTCTCGCTTTTGACCTCGAGCTGCGCCTGATGGCGGGACAACACGTGCTTGACGATCGCCAGACCCAGTCCAGTACCTCCGGTTGCACGCGAGCGGCTTCGATCGACGCGATAGAAGCGTTCGGTCAAACGCGGAATGTGATGCGCCTCGATGCCAATACCGGTGTCTCGCACGCAGAAGGCCAGTTGGTCTTCGCGCCGCTCCCAGGTCACTTGTATTTCGCCGCCGTCCGGTGTGTAGCGCACGGCGTTGCTGATCAGATTCGACAGCGCGCTGCGCAACTCCTCGGTGTTGCCTTTCAAGCCCGGTTCCGCGGCCAGGCTCAGCGTCAAACGATGGCGGCCGTTGCTCATCGCTTCCGCGTCCTTGAACAAGCGTTCGATCAACTCGGGCACGTCGACATATTCCTCGCGCAATGGATTTTGCGCGCTCTCGAGCTTGGACAGCGTCAGCAGATCCTCGACCAGACGCTGCATGCGCGTGGATTGGTCGCTCATGAGTTGCAGCGATCGCCGCAGCATTTCAGGATCGGGCTGCTCTAGATCGGTGAGCGTTTCGAGAAATCCGCCCAGCACGGTGAGCGGCGTGCGCAGCTCGTGAGAAACATTGGCGACGAAGTCGCGCCGAGTCGTTTCCATGCGCTCCCATCGCGTGATGTCCCGGGCCAGCACCAGTTTCTCGCTGGCGCCGTACGGCACCAGCTGAATCGACAGACTCAGCTCCTGGTTATCGCGCGGCAGCCGCAACAACAACGGCTCACGGAAATTTCGCGTGTGCAGATACTCGGCAAACTGCGGCTTGCGCACCAGATAGGTTATCTGCTGGCCGCGGTCGCGTTCGCTCGACAAGCCGAAATACCCCTCTGCCTGCGGGTTGCACCAGACGATGCCGTCGCCTTCGTCGAGAATGATGACGCCTTCCGGCAGCGCCGCGCCCGCTTGCTGAAAGCGCTCCAGCGCTGCTGATAATCGCGATTCGATTTGCGTGCGCCGTCTGAGCAATCGCGACAGTCCGGCGAAGATGTCTTCCCATTCGCCGCCGCCTTCGGGCAGGGTTTCGGCGCGCGGGTCGTGCAGCCAGCGGTGCAGCCGTGTCAGCTGACTTACGTGGTGCCACAACACCAGGAGCAGCAACACTGCATAGGCAGCGAGCGCTTCGGTCGATCCAAGGATAGGCCAGAGCACCAGCGCCACCAGGCTCACCAGTGCGATCGCGACGACGGAGCGAGGCCAGATATCAATCACGCCTGATGTGGATCACGATGCATCGGCTGGAACGTCGCGATGTTGACAGGTGAAAGTAGCAGACACAGTACCGCTTGCTTCGCCGCGATTATCCCAGAGCGGCGTTGGCTGTGATCGCGATACTGCTTGCATCTAAACCGACCGCCGGATCAGTCAGGCGACAGACGATAGCCCGCGCCGCGAACGGTTTGAATCAGCCGATCCTGGCGCGAGAGCTCCAATGCTTTACGAAGTCGGCGAATGTGCACGTCGACCGTACGTTCTTCGACGAATACATGATCGCCCCAGATCTGATCGAGCAATTGCGTGCGTGAGTGAACACGTTCGGTGTGGGTCATCAAGTAGTGCAGCAGGCGAAATTCGGTAGGTCCCAGATGGATCGGCTCGCCCTCCGCTGTAACTCGGTGGGTAGCGGGATCGAGGCGGAGATCGCCGACTTGCACCATGTCGTCCGTCCTTTGCGGCGCGCGCCGGCGCAGCAGCGCTTTCACGCGGGCGTTGAGCTCGCGCGGCGAGAACGGCTTGGTGATGTAATCGTCGGCGCCGGTATCGAGCCCGATGAGCTTGTCCTGCTCGTCGGCACGCGCGGTCAGCATGATGATCGGAATGGTTTTGGTTCGGCGGTCAGCGCGCAGGCGGCGCGCGAACTCCAGGCCGGACAGTCCGGGCAGCATCCAATCGAGTAAAACCAGATCCGGCAGCGCCTCTTGCACCAGACGGATCGCGTGCTCAGCCGAATCGGCGCGCAGGGGCTGATGCCCCGCCTGCTTCAGATTAAAGGCAATCAGCTCTTGAATTGCCGGTTCGTCCTCTACCACGAGGACAATTGCAGGCATCGATTATTCCCCTATGTGATGTTCAGACTGCAATGCTATGAAAGCACTGTTACAGTCAGGTTACAACGGCAGGTACGAAGGGGTACTTAATCCTGCATCGCGCAGTCGGCTATCATCTTCGCTGGCGCGCGGCGCCTGACTTTAAGCGGATTTCTTCGCAATCGAGTTTTCGCATGGCCACCCCACAGCCCACTGAAATAACGCTGCATCAAGTGTCGCGCATCCTGGAGATTGCGTTTGCGGACGGTAAGACGTTCCGTTTCTCCTGCGAGATGCTGCGCGTCTATTCGCCATCCGCTGAGGTGCGCGGTCACGGACCCGGTCAGGAAACGCTGCAGGCCGGCAAGCAGGACGTGGCAATAACCAAAGTCGAACCGGTGGGCGCGTATGCGGTGCGTCTGGTGTTTTCCGATGGCCACGACACCGGGCTGTATTCGTGGGAATACCTGTACGGACTGGGACTAAATCAGGATCGCCTCTGGCAAGACTACATCAAGCGCATGCAGTCGGCAGGCGCCAGCCGATCGGCGGACGACGTCGCGGTGTCTCCGAAGCAGGCCGCAAAATGGAGAAAGCTGTGAGCAACACTGATTCGAAGAGCGGTCGCACCGCGCAATTCGGCTACCAGACGGTTCGTGAGGAAGACAAGGCACGACGCATCGCGGGCGTATTCGATTCGGTTGCCGGTCGCTACGACTTGATGAACGATCTCATGTCGGGCGGTTTGCATCGACTGTGGAAGCGCTTCGCTGTCGAGCGCAGCGGACTTCGGCCCGGCGAGCGCGTGCTCGACGTCGCCGGCGGCACCGGCGACCTTGCGCGGCTGTGTGCGCGCAAAGTCGGCAAGGCCGGCCAGACGCTGTTGACCGACATCAACGGCAATATGCTTTCGCACGGCCGCAATCAGCTGGCAGACGCCGGTCTGGTGTTGCCGCTCGTCCAGTGCGATGCCGAGCATCTGCCATTTCCCGCCGCGTATTTCGATTGCGTCACGATCGGCTTCGGGTTGCGCAACGTGACGCGCAAACCGGCGGCGCTTGCGGAGATGACGCGCGTATTGCGGCCCGGCGGGCGACTGCTCGTGCTGGAGTTCTCTCGCGTATCGAGCGCATTGAAGCCGCTGTACGATGCGTATTCGTTTCACGTGCTGCCGCGGCTTGGCCGCTTTATCGCAGGCGACGAGGCCAGCTACCGCTACCTCGCCGAGTCGATACGGGTGCATCCATCGCAGGAAGAATTAAAGACGATGATGGAAGCGGCCGGGCTGGAGCGGGTTGAGTACTGGAACCTATCCGCCGGCGTCGTCGCACTGCATCGCGGCTATCGCTTCTGACCACGTACGTTGCGATCGCGCGTCGCCGTAGCTTTAATTCACTCGCACAGTAGCGTCGATAACGACAGCGACGTAACCCGACAATCGGAGACAGCCGCATGCTTGCCTGGCCCGGCTTAGCTGCAATCAATCATGTCCTGCGCGGCGCGGATTGGGCGCGCGAGCGCCTGTCGCTGTTTTCCGGCAGCATCGTTCGCATCGAGGTCACTCCGTTTGCAGCAATCATTCGCATCGAAGCGGACGGCACCTTGAGTGAGGTAGGCGAAGACAGCGTGCCGATTGCGTCGATTCGACTCGGGCCAGTGACCGCGGCGCGGCTGCTGGTCATGCACGATGACAGCGCGCGCAAGGACGTGCAGGTCGACGGCGACGCCGCCCTCGCATCGGCGTTGACCGGCGTACTGACGACGCTTCGGTGGGACGTCGAAGAAGACTTGAGCCGCGTGGTCGGCGATATCGCGGCGCACCGGATGGTCAATGCAGGTTCCAGATTCGTTAGCTGGCAGGCGAGCACCACCGCCAACCTCGCGCAATCGGTCGCCGAATTCGTCACGCATGAGCAGCCTCTGATTGCGAGCCGTGAAGCCGTCAGCGATTTCGTCCAGGCGGTGGATGCGCTGCGTGACGACGTCGAGCGGCTGGAAAAGCGCATCGAGAAGATCGATAGCGCGACTGACGCATCGAAGTCTGATCTTAAACGGTGAGCGTGCTGAGCCTTCGGTCGACTGTAGTGCCGCTTGCTGCCGTCAGCGCACGTGCTCGGCCGGTTGAGTTTTTGCCGCCTGCAGCCGACTCCGCCGGTCCCAATACTCGGTCTCCGCACGCAACCTCATCGCTATGCGCCTGACACGGCTGTTCGTCATTCTGCGGGTGGCCTTTCGCTTCGGTCTCGACGAGTTCCTGCTGGGACACGAACGCGTACGCTTGCTGCGCATCTTCGTCCGACGGATCTCGTTTTGGCGCCGGCTGCATCAGCCACGCGCAGTGCGCCTGCGTCGCGCGCTGGAAAACCTCGGCCCGATCTTCGTCAAGTTCGGCCAGGTATTGTCCACCCGCCGCGACCTACTGCCGGCCGACATCGCCGACGAACTCGCCAAGCTGCAGGACCGAGTCCCGCCGTTTCCATCCGAGCACGTCGTCGCCACCATCGAGCGCATATTCGGCAAGTCACTCCTGGAGGTGTTCGCCAGTTTCAGCCTCGTCCCGATCGCCAGCGCGTCGGTCGCGCAAGTGCATCTGGCAACGCTGCACGACGGAACCGAGGCCGCAGTCAAGATTTTGCGTCCCGGCATCTATCGCGTGATCAGCAACGATATGGCGCTGATGTATAGCGCCGCGACTTTGGTCGAATGGCTTTGGAAGGACGGCAAGCGCCTGCGTCCGCGCGAGGTCGTTGCCGAGTTCGAGCGCCATCTTCGCGACGAGCTCGACCTCATGCTGGAGGCGGCCAATGCCAGCCAGCTGCGGCGCAATTTCGCCGACTCGCTGATCCTGCGCGTGCCGGAAATTTACTGGGACTGGTGTTCGAGCGAAGTGATGGTCATGGAGCGGATGAACGGCACGCCGATCAGCCAGGTCGAGGCGCTGCGCAGTCAAGGCGTCGATATCCGCGAGCTCGCACGTAACGGCGTCGAGATTTTTTTCACACAGGTGTTTCGCGACGGTTTCTTTCACGCCGACATGCATCCCGGCAACATCATGGTCGATGAGCTGGGCCGCTACATCGCGCTCGACTTCGGCATCATGGGTACGCTGACGGAGAACGATAAGAACTATCTGGCGCAGAACTTTCTCGCTTTCTTCCGGCGCGACTATCGACGTGTCGCGCAGGCGCATCTCGAGGCCGGCTGGGTTCCGGCGGACACTCGCATCGAGGAATTCGAGACCGCTATCCGCGCGGTGTGCGAGCCGGTGTTCGATCGCCCTTTGCGGGAGATTTCGTTCGGCAAGGTGCTGCTGCGGCTGTTTCAGACTTCGCGCCGCTTCAATGTCGAGATTCAGCCGCAACTGGTGCTGCTGCAGAAGACGCTGCTCAACATCGAAGGGCTCGGACGCGACCTTGACCCCGATCTCGATCTGTGGAGTACGGCAAAGCCATTTCTGGAGCGCTGGATGTCGGAACAGATCGGCTGGCGCGCCCTGATTCGCCATGTGCGCGACGAAGCGCCGCACTGGGGCGCCCTGCTGCCGGCATTGCCGCGACTTTTGCATCGGCGGTTGCAAGAAGACGTGATCGCCGTTGTGCATCAGCGCCTGGAGCTGATTGCCGTACAGCAAAGACGCCTTCTGCGTTGGCTGGCAGCAGGTGCGCTCATTCTGTTTGCACTGGTCGTCGTGGAGCTGTTACGCGCGCTTCACTAGATCTCGCGCCGTCTAGTCCACACCGCTCAGAATACGAACGCCATCGCCAGCGCAAGTCCGAAGTAGACCGCCACCGTCGACCAGTAACTCCAAGGCTCGTCATCGCGGCGAAACGTCCGTCCCCAAACACCGGACTTGCCGAAGATCGCGCCCGTCGCGAGGCCATAGGCTGCATACAACGCTAACGGTACGGCGAGAAGTTTGAACATGTCGGTCCGTTGAAATTGCCGGTAGACGTTCGCCTTGGCCGGCCCAGCGAATGTACGAACGACGCAACCGCCGAAGTCTTGAGCGCCGCAGCGGCGTGGCCCCGTACTTAATCAAACTGTCACATTGATTCCGCAGAATGCGCTCGCCGATAGGGAAGTGACTGCGAGCGCCCGTTCTCGCGAATTGCGCGCATTCGCCGCTCTGGTCGGCGCGAATTTTTGCCTCATGCCCTGACCAGGAGAAGACGAAATGGTGTTAGCACCCAAGCGCAAACTGTGGCGTACGCTGCCGCTCGCGCTTTGCGCCACTGCGCTGTTGGGCTTGTCGACGACGAGCGCGCTGGCCGACAGCGAGATACTCGATGAGCTGCTAGAAAAACTGAAAGACAAGGGCGTCCTGTCGGAAGATGAATTTCAGGCGCTCAAGAAAGCGCGCGAGGAAGAACGCCTCGAGCAGCGCGCCGACCGGCGGCGGCAAGCGGTACGAGCGGCGCAAGAATCCGAGAAGGACGAAAAAGCCAAGACCGCCACCAAGTTCGACGTCAACCCCGGCATCAAGAGCATGCAGCTGTATGGCGACGTGCGGTTGCGTTTCGAGTCCAGAGATGGCTATTCGCCCTCGCCTTCGGGTCTGGGCGTGACGGGAACCAACGATGTCGGCCGCGAGCGCTGGCGCTACGCCGCGCGCATCGGTTTGCGCGGCGATCTTACCGACGACTGGTTCTACGGCGTGCGGCTGGACACGGGCACCAACAACCGTTCGGCATGGGTTACCTTCGGCGGCGACACCAACTTCTCGACCAATGGCCAGGGCCCATCGGCGAAAAACGACGATGGCATCCAGCTCGGTCAGATCTATCTCGGGTGGCGCGCGCAGGAATGGCTGACCCTGCAGGCCGGCAAGATGCCCAATCCGTTCTACACGACAGCGATGGTGTGGGATCCCGACATTCAGCCGGAAGGTTTCGCTGAAAAATTTACGTACAAGGTCGGCGATTCGCTCGAGCTGTTCGGCAATTTTGCGCAAATGGTCTATCAAGACGTGAATCCGGACCAGACTCGCGGCGTCGATCTCGGCTTCCACAAGAAAGATGCGTTCATGCTGGGTTGGCAAGGGGGCGCAACCTACAAGTTCAATCCCGACACCAATATCAAAGGCGCGGTTACCTATTACAACTATGTCGGCCTTGGGACCTCGACACCGTTCATCGGCGATGGTCCACCCCCTGCTGCGGCGAGCGCTGCCTACTTCAACGGGCAAAATGGGATCAACGATCTTCGGGTTGTGGACGTGCCGTTGGAATTCAACTTCCCGCGGTGGGGTCGCACCGCACGCGTGTTCGGCGACTTCGCCAAAAATCTGGACGGCGACGACCGCGCACGGGCTGCGGGGCACGCGGGCACGAGCGAAGACAAGGCGTTTCAGTTCGGCGTGGCATACGGAACGCTCGGGCTGGTCACCGGCGCCACATCCAAGAAAGGCGCATGGGAAGTGCGCACCTATTATCAGCGGATCGAGCAGTTCGCCTTGGACCCCAATTTGATCGATTCGGATTTCTTCGAAGGCCGCACCAATCTGAAAGGTGTGTACGTCGCCGGAGCTTACGGATTCACCGACAGCATGATCGGTACGCTGCGCTATGGTTACGCTCAACGTATCAATCAAGCGCTCGGCACCGGCGGCAGCAATCCTGACTTGCCGTACCTCAATCCAATCGATGACTACCGCCTCATCCAGTTCGACTTGACCTGGAAGTTCTAGGCTCGCATTAACGCTGAACCGCGCGGGACGTCTCCGAAACATTGGAGGCGTCCCGCGTTGCGTTGGCGCAGTCGTCTGCGGGGCCACACAGCAACGGTCGCTGCCTTCGCACGTCGTGGCAGCGAGCATCGCTCGGTGCACGGTACGCGGTACACTTCGATGCGCACGTGGCGCCACGTGCGGCGCAGGCGCGCCTAAAGCACAATTACAGACAACCGAGGAGCGTATCGTGCAAGTCCATCTAGCTCGTAGACTTTCCGCATTGCTGGCAGGCGCGATACTCGCCGTGCTCGCCATTTCCACGCCGGCCGTTGAGCCCGAGTGGACCTACCCCACCATCAAAGGCTTCGGCAAAGTCGTTCCGTTGCCCAACGCCGGCATGCAGCCGAGCAAGACCGCTGAATACAAGGTCGTGTTTAACCTGACGGCGGCCGGCGATGCCGATAAGCTCAATCCGTCGCTCGACAAGCTGGCACGCGCGGTCAACATCTTCACGTCGGCCGGTGTTCCCATTTCGCACCTGCATTTCGTCGGCGTCGTGCACGGTCCGGGCACGCCGATGGTGCTGGACAATGCGCATTACCGCGAGAAGTTCGGCGTCGATAATCCCAACATCAAAGTGATCGATGCGCTCGAGGCCGCCGGCACCAAGGTCGTCGTGTGCGGCCAGGCAGTCGCGCACACCGGGCTGCAGAATGAATGGATCTACTCGAAAGTGGAATTGACGTTATCGGCGATTACCGACCTCGTGCTATTGGAGCAGCAGGGCTACGTGTTTATTCAGCTGTAGCCGTAGTCCTCGGGCGCCACCCCGAGCAGGACGATTTGCTGAACAGCTAACGGTGGACAACGTGGAGCGGCGCAGGTTAGCTTCGCCGCTTCATTCTTTTCACCCTTGAGCCGCACCGTGGATCTTGGCCGTCCCGATCTCGAGCTCGACTTTCTCAGCACTGTCTTCGACGTTGCCCGTATCGGCATTTGCGTCATCGATGAGAGCGGGCGCTTCGTGCGCGTCAACCCGGCGTTCTGCGAGCTGGTCCGTTATCCCGCGGAAGATTTAATTGGACGCGAGTACGCCATCTGCGCGCCGCCCTCGATAGCCCAGGTGAGCGCCAAATTTCTCGACGCCGTGATGGCGGACTCATCGAAGATTCCAAACGAATGGCAGATTCGCCGCAGCAACGATTCGTTATTCGATGCGCTGGTGAGCTTCCGCTCTGTCCTGCGAACCGATGGCCGCTATGCCGTCATTACGTTCTCCGACATCACGGAAAGCAAGCAAGCCAAGCACGACCTGGAGGCGCTCAATCTCGGGCTGGAGCGTCGTATCGTCGAGCGCACCGCGGAGTTGACCGCCAATCTAGACGCATTGAAAGCAGCAGAAGAAGCGTTGCGCGAAGATATCGCGGTACGCAAGCGACTGGAGGCCGAGGCGACCGACAGCGAGCGCAAATACCGGCGCGTGATCAACCTGACGCGGGAAGGCTTTTGGCTGATCAATGCGCGCAATGAGACGATCGAGGTCAACGCCGCTCTGTGCGAGATGCTCGATTACGGCGAGGCGGAGATGCTCGGACGCACGCCGCTTGATTTCGTCGACGATGCGACTCGCCATATTCTCGCCTCGCGCCTCGTTCCGGCGCCGACGCCGGCAGAGGCCAGCTACGAGGTCACGTTGCTCAAGCGCGATGGCACCCGCATGGCCGCCGCGTACAACGCAACCGCAGTCATCAACGCACAAGGCGCGCGGGAATTCTCATTTGCCTTCATCACGGACATTACAGAACGCAAGCGCCTGGAAGACGAGCTGCAGCGTACGTCGTCCGAGCGTTTGGCAATTCTGGAGAACTCGGTTGTCGGCATTGCCTTCGTGCGCGAGCGTCGCTTCGTCTGGCTCAACAAGGCGTTCGAGCAGGACATGCTAGCGTTTAGCGAAGGCGCGTTGGTCGGACGATCGGTGCAGACCATTTACGCCGATCGCGATACCTACGAGCAGATGGGCCGAACGATTAACGCTGCGTTGTCGGAGCACGGCGTGTTCCAAACCGAGAATCATGTACGGCGCAGCGACGCGGAGATGCTCTGGTGTCTGGTCAGCGGGCGAGCGCTCGATCGCAGCGATTTGTCTCTCGGAACCATCTGGACCATCGTCGACATCACGCAGCGCAAAGGCGCGGAAGCCGAGGCGCTGCAAGCGCTCGAGCGCGAAAAAGAATTATCCGAGCTCAAGTCGCGTTTCGTATCGATGACTTCGCACGAGTTTCGCACGCCGCTTGCGGCGATCATGTCGTCGATCGAGCTGATGAGCGACTATGCGGACCGACTGGGCGCAGATGAGCGCAGCGAGCTGGTCGGCGTGATCAAATCGTCGGTCAAACGGATGACGCAGATGCTCGAGGAGGTCTTGCTGATCGGCAAAGCCGATGCCGGGCGGCTGGAGTTTCAGCCGCAGCTGGTGGACGTCAGGCGACTCTGCGCAGAGATCCTCGAAGAGGTGCGCATCGACGGCGAGTTGCGGCCGCCGATCGCCTTGATATGGGAAGCAGACGGCGAGCGCAGACGCCTGGACGAACGACTCTTACGCCACGTGCTGATCAATTTGCTGACCAATGCAGTGAAGTATTCGCCGCGCGCCGACGCGATCGAGATGCGTA
Organism: Burkholderiales bacterium; assembly: GCA_038240725.1. Taxonomy (GTDB): domain Bacteria; phylum Pseudomonadota; class Gammaproteobacteria; order Burkholderiales; family SHXO01; genus SHXO01. The sequence continues at coordinate 17,873 of JBBRGM010000006.1, forward strand.
TAGCATCCTCCGCGCGCGAGCTCATCTTCACCGTTGCCGATCGCGGCATCGGCATCGCACCGGAGGATCGGCCGCTGCTGTTTCAATCGTTCCATCGCGGGCGCAACGTGGGCAACATCTCCGGGACCGGGCTTGGGCTCGCCATCGTAAAGAAAGCCGTCGACCTGCACGGCGGACGTATTGATGTCGACAGCGAGCTCGGTCGAGGCTCCCGCTTCACGGTGTTCATTCCCTGCGTTGCTACACAAGCCGATGGCTAGGATTCTTGTGGTCGAAGACGATGCCGCTATCAGCGCCAATCTGACGCGCTTTCTGCGGTTCGAGGGCTTCGACGTACTGGCCGCCGGCAACGGCCGCGAAGGTCTGCGCACCGCACTCGACGAGCATCCCGATCTCGTGCTGTGCGATCTGCGCATGCCGGAGATGACCGGCGAGGAACTGCTGGTCCGGCTGCACGCCGACCCCGCGGGCCGCGATGTACCGGTGGTGTTTCTTACTGCAAGCGCCGATCGCGAAGAGCGCGAAGCAACCCTCGCGCTGGGGGCCAGCGAGTATCTGGTGAAGCCGGTCGACCTGCAGGAACTGCTGGCGGCGGTGAACCGACATGTCCGCAAGCCGTCATGAGCAGCGCGCAAGGGGCGCCAGCAGCGCGCATCCTGGTCGTCGATGACGATCCCAACTTGCTGCGCGTCGTCTCGCTGCGATTGCAGAAGGAAGGCTACGCGGTCACCTCTGTCGACAGTGCGGAAAAAGCGCTGACGCAGATCGCGGCGGTGGTGCCCGATCTCGTCCTCACCGATCTCAAGATGGGCGGCATGGACGGCATGTCGCTATTCGAAGCGGTAGTGCGAAAGCATGCGGGATTGCCCGTCATCATCATGACGGCGCACGGCACCGTGCCGGATGCGGTGACGGCTACTCGGCGCGGCGTGTTCGGCTTTCTGCCCAAACCGTTCGAGACACAAAGTCTGTTGGACGAGATCGAACGCGCGCTGCGGCTGAGCAGTCGCGCGGCCGCTGGTGCGGACAACGGCGGCGGCAGCGAGATCATCACGCGCGATCCCGGAATGGCGGCGATTTTGCAGGAGGCGCGCATGGTCGCGTCAACCGATGCGAGCGTTCTGGTGCTCGGGCAAAGCGGCACCGGCAAAGAGCTGCTCGCTCGCTGGATCCACGCGAACGGCGCACGCAGCGCAGCGCCGTTTGTTGCGGTAAATTGCGGCGCGATCCCCGAGCATCTGCTGGAATCGGAATTGTTCGGACACATCAAAGGCGCGTTCACCGGCGCAGTGCGCGATCGGACCGGGCTATTCCAGGCGGCGAATACCGGCACGCTGTTTCTCGACGAGATCGGCGAGATGCCGGCGCCCTTGCAGGTAAAGCTGCTGCGCGCGCTGCAGGACAGACGAGTCAGGCCGGTGGGCGCCGAGCGGGATCTGTCGGTGGATGTGCGGATCATATCTGCGACCAACGTCGACATCGAAGCACAAGTCGCGAGCGGCCGCTTTCGCGAAGACCTCTACTATCGTCTCAATGTCGTGTGCTTGACTTTGCCGCCGCTGGCGCAGCGCCGTCAGGATATTCCGCTATTGGCGAATCACTTCTTGAGATTGCACGCCGCGCGTTACGCAAAGCAGATCCGCGCGTTCGCGCCCGACTGCCTGGAGCTGCTCGTCTCCGCCCGCTGGCCCGGTAACATACGTCAGTTAAGCAACGTGGTTGAGCGCCTCGTGGCATTGACCAGCGACCCGCTGATTCCGAGCGCCCTGGCCGAGCGTGCGATCACCCGCGAGGATGAAACGCTGGCCGCGCTCGATGACGCCAAGCGAGAGTTCGAACGCGAATACTTAATTCGGCTGCTCAAGCAAACGCGTGGCAACGTCGCGCAAGCGGCAAAGCTCGCTAAGCGCAATCGGAGCGAGTTCTACTCGCTGCTCTATCGGCACGAGCTCGACCCCGCTTTGTTCAAATCAGCCGGGAACTGAGCCCGCGTGCATGCTCATCGGTTGTTGTGAGCCGACAACAGACGGCGAGGCCGTCGTTACAGGCGAGTGCGGGATTCCGCGCTGGCGTTGTTGTGCGGTCACAACGCTTGCGCACGATGGCGCCGTTGCCACTTTGCTGTAACCGGTTGCACGAAAACAGAAAAGCTTTCTGGCACAAGCGGTGCAATGGATCTCTCCCACACGGTCAATCACAGCAGGCGCGGCCTGTTGATTCTGACCCGGAACCTATAGGAGACGACGATGAGGACCTTCGCACTTGCTTGTGCAGTACTGAGTCTTGCCGCGATCGACGGCGCGTGTGCGCGCGACACCGGCATCATCAACCAGGCTGGTCCCTACGAACAGACGATGAAGTTTTATCTGCACCCGGCGCAGCTTTCTTTCGGCCCAGCGCCAGACAGCGAGCGCAGCCAGCATCCCGCTGTGCTGGTAAAGCGGATGCAGGTTGAGACGGCGCCCGCATCTTCGCAGGGCTTCTCTTCGCATCCGGCATTGCAAGGCCGTTACGCAACACGCTCATTAGTTTCGCGCATCCGGCAGGAATAAACGCCCCATGTAGCCTTGTAAGCGAGCCCGGTCGCGTAGCGAGACCGGGCCATTTACTCTTTCCATCGACCCGACGCTGCGTTCGCGGCCGGTGAGCGCGCTGCATGGCTCGACGTTCGCGCGCTCAAGTGCGTATCGATCCACGACAGCGCCGCTTGCGCGCATCAACCAGACCCCTCGCGGGTTTCGCCCATCGTTAGCCCGCGTACCCTGACTCCATCGCCCACGCTGTTTGCTAGAATCGCGCTTCCTTCACGCTTTCACCGTTACGCCGCGATGGCACTGCTCGAGATTCGCAACGTCACGCGCCGCTTCGGCAGCTTCATCGCCGTCAACGATGTCAGCCTCAGTATCGAAGCCGGCGAGTTTTTCTGTCTCCTGGGACCCTCTGGCTGCGGCAAGACGACGCTATTGCGCATGATGGCCGGATTCGATGCGCCGGATGGCGGCAGCGTCTGGCTCGACGGCCGCGACATGACCGGCGTCGCGCCGGAGAATCGCAACCTCCACACGGTGTTCCAGAGTTACGCACTGTTTCCGCACATGAGCGTCGCGGACAACATCGGATTTCCACTCAAGATGGCTGGCATCGCTCCGGCGGAGATCAAGAAGCGCGTCGATGAAGCGCTGGAAGACGTATCCCTTACCGGGATGAGCAGTCGTTATCCCAATGAGTTGTCCGGCGGTCAACGTCAGCGCGTCGCCGTTGCGCGAGCGCTAATCAATCGCCCAAAGCTGCTGCTATTGGACGAACCGCTGGCGGCACTCGACGCCAAACTCAAAGAGCACATGCAGCTGGAACTGATCACGCTGCAGAAGGAAGTCGGCATCGCCTTCGTCTACGTTACCCACGACCAGCAGGAAGCCCTCGCGCTCGCCCATCGCATCGCCGTGATGAATCACGGCCGCATCGAGCAACTGGACGAGCCGTCCAAGATCTACAGCTTTCCGAAAAACCGCTTCGTCGCCGATTTCATCGGCACTTGCAACATCCTGGAGGCCGAAGTCGCGCAGACCGACAGCGATCGCATGCGTGTGCGGATTCCCGGTCTCGGCGAGATCGTGACCCTGCAAACGGATGATGTGCAGGCAGGCACGCGCGGTGTGCTGGCTCTGCGTCCCGAACAAGTTGCGATCAGCGCGGAGTTGACGCGCGAACAGGACCGCAACCATTTCGGCGGCAAGATATTCGATTTTCTTTATCTCGGCGATGTCACCGTGTACGTCGTCGAGCTCGAAAACGGCAGCCGGGTCGAAGCGATGCTGCCGAATTCATCGCCGGGCCGCGCGAAGTTCTTCGAGCCGGGCGATCCGGTGGAAATCAGCTGGCGCTTCGACGCCGGCCGCTTTCTAACCGAATAGACATGCAAGGCCGCCGTCTGCACAAGTGGTTCATCAGCGGCCCGCCGCTGCTGTACCTGACGGTGTTCTTTGCCATTCCGACTTTGATCATGGTGCTGGCGTCGATCCGCGAGCCCGGCGACTTCGGCGGTCTCGCGCCGCTGCTGGAGCAAGCCGAGGATGGCCGCCGCACGCTCAATCTCACGCTGGAGAATTATCAGCGCTTTTTTTCCGATTCGTTGTATGCGGAGCTGTTCTTCAAGTCGTTTGCCTACGCGCTGTTGACGACTTCATTGTGCCTTCTGATCGGTTATCCGCTTTCGCTGCTGATCGCACGCAGCCCTAAACGGCACCGAGACTTTCTAGTACTGCTGGTGATCCTGCCGTTCTGGAGCAATTTTCTGATCCGTGTGTACGCATGGATGATTATTCTTGGACCGCAATCGGTTTTCACCGGCGCGCTGAATCAGTTCCTCGCCTGGTTCGGATTCGAACCTGTTCGGTTGCTGTTCACGCCGTTCGCGGTCATCGTCGGTTTGGTCTATGTGCACCTGCCGTTTATGGTCCTACCGTTGTACGCAAACCTGGAAAAGCACGATCCGGCGTTGCTCGACGCCGCGCAGGACCTCGGCGCAGGCGCCTGGCAGCGCTTCGTGCGCATCACGTTGCCGCTCTCGCTGCCGGGCGTTTTCGCCGGTGCGGCGCTGGTGTTCATTCCCGCGTTCGGCATCTTCGCGATCCCGGATATTCTCGGCGGAACCGGCGGCATCATGATCGGCAACGTGATCAAGCAGCAGTTTCTCGACACGCGCGACTGGCCGTTCGGCAGCGTGTTGTCGATGGTGCTGACCGTCGTTGCGGTGGGGCTCGCCGGCGGTGCGGCGTGGTATGCAAGACGGGCGAGGGCACTAGCATGAACCGGCGCTCGCGGTTCCTCTGGATTGCTTCGATGTTCGCGTTCGCATTTCTATACGCGCCGCTGGTGATCGTCGTCGTCTATTCGTTTAACGACTCGCGCCTGAACGCGCAGTGGGTCGGCTTCACGCTGGAGTGGTATCGCAAGCTGCTGGAAGACGAAGAGATGCTGACCGCCGCGTGGAATTCGCTGGTGATCGGCGTGAGCGCAAGCGCTGTTGCGACCGTGCTCGGCACGATGGCCGGATACGCGATGTATCGCTACACGCTGCGCGTGCTGCCGATTCTCGTGGTTGCGCCGATCGCGATACCGGAAATTCTGATGGGCGTGAGCCTGCTGATTTTCTTCGTCGCGATCAATCTCACTCTGGGGCTGTTTTCGATTGTGCTCGCGCACATCGCGTTTTGCATCGGCTTCGTGGCGATCGTCGTCCGCGCGCGGCTGGCCGGAATGGACGACAGCCTGGTCGAAGCAGCGCGCGATCTTGGGGCAACGCCGTATCGCGCATTTCGCCTGATCACCCTGCCGCTCATCATGCCCGGTGTCATCGCCGGGGCGCTCATGGCGTTTACCCTGTCTATCGACGATTTCGTCATCACCTACTTCACCGCCGGCGCTGGGGCAATGACCTTGCCGCTGAAGATCTACACGATGGTGAAGATCTCGGTGACGCCCGAGGTCAATGCAGTGTCGACCTTGCTGATGCTGTTGACGCTCGCATTGATCGTCATCGCGTCGAAGCTCTCGCCCGGCACCTTGCGCGGCGAGTAGGTTGGGGCTTTAATGCGCTCGTGATGTCCACACGAAGGCGAATGCGCTAGAGGAAAAACGATGAAAAGACTGCTCTGCCTGCTGCTGCTGTCGAGCCTGACGGCGTTCGCCAAGGATGACGTCGTTAATGTGTATAACTGGAACGACTACATCGCTCCGGAAACGGTAGAGCGGTTCGAGAAGTCGTGCGCCTGCAAGCTCAAGCAAACGTATTTTTCCGACAACGAAGAAATGATGGCGAAGCTCGCCGCCGGCGCGAAGGGTTACGACGTCATTGTGCCGACGTCGAACTACGTCGCCGGGATGGCGAAGCAGGGCTGGTTGCAGCCGCTCGATCACAGCAAGCTGCCCAACTTGAAGAACATCATGACGCAGTATCTGAACACCGAGTTCGACCAGAGCAACCGCTACTCGGTGCCCTACGCGATGTCGATCACCTTGATCGGATACAACGAGCAGAAGCTGAAGGAGCTCGGTGTTCCAGTGGGCTCATGGGCGACGATCTTCGATCCGAAGGTTCTCGAGAAGATCAAAGGCCGGGTCACTGTGCTCGACAGCCAGAGCGAGGTGCTCGGCGCAGCGCTCAAATATCTCGGCTATTCGGTGAACGATCGCGATCCGAAGCATTTGCAGCAGGCCAAAGAGACCATTCTCAAGGCCAAGCCGTATTGGGCGGCATTCAACGCGTCGAGCTATATCCGCGAGCTGTCATCGGGAAACATCTGGGTGGTGCACGGTTATTCCAACGATATCTACCAGGCGGATCTGGGCGCGCAGAAGGCCGGCATGAAGTTTCGCATTCGCCACAGCCTGCCGAAAGAAGGTGCCGTGCTCGCGCTCGACGCCATGGTCATTCCGACCGGGGCGCCGCGGCCGGACCTCGCGTACAAGTTCATCAACTTCATGCTCGAAGGCCCGAGCTCGGCGGACCTGACCAACATGATCGGATCGGGCAATCCGAACAAAGAAGCGCAGAAATTCATCAAGCCGGAAATCAAGCAAATCTCGGCCATCTTCCCGGACGAGCAGACGTCCAGGAAGCTCGAGATGTTGAAAGACATGACGCCGCCGCAACGCCGCCTGGTGAATCGCATCTGGACCGAGATCAAAGCGCAATAAACACGTGCCGGCGTTTTAGCGCGGCGCGTGCCGTCAATGCTAAGGCTGGAAGGCGGCTTCGAACGCAGCGCGAAAAATCGCCAACTGATTCGTCGGCAATGCATTGATTCCTGCGGCAGCGGGGCGGCCCCCGCCGGATGGAAATTGTGCGCACAGTAGATCGGCGCCTATCGGATGTGAGGCGGGCGCACGGATGCTGACGCGGTAGCTGTCGCCTCGGGTGACGAGCACCGCATGCGCGCGCTGCGGAAATTGCGCGACCAGGCGATTGGCGCACGGGCCGTTAACTCTGCGCGCCCAAGGCGTGTCCGGCAAAACGATTGCGTAGTGACTCGCCGTGTCCAGCAGCACACGCGAATCGGAAAGCTTGGCGAAGTCGGATTCGTAATGGCCGCGCAGTGTGTCGAGTATTGACTCGCGCGAAATGAAATCCTGCGGATTCGCATACGGCAGCAATCGGCGGAACAGCTGTGCCGGATGAAAGTGCAGATCCTCGAGCGAGTCGCCATACGCGTTGTAGTTCAGGCATTCGCCCAGGACGCGCAGATTGTCGAGTGTCTCTGCTGGCAACTTCAAGTTCGCCGCTAACCGGTCTGCCTGCAGCGTCAGATTGTCGCCATAAGCGCCGACCAGCGCCCATGCCGGGAACGCGCCGGACAGGTAGCCATTCACGATCAAGCTGGTGCAGGTCCCCGGAGCGTAGTGAATGTGGGTTTCCAGTTTCGGGTGCGTAGGGATGTCGCCGGCAAAGTGGTGATCGAAGTAGCTGCAGTTCGCGCCGGCATACAGCTGCGCCACAACGGCAGCGCGATTCTCGTGCAAGGAGACGTCGAGGACGGTCAGCGAATCGCCGCTCGCAGCGTGCACCTGTTGCACAAGAGCGATGTCGCGTTTGACCCCTGTGATGAGAACGCTGGATCGCGGCTGCACGAGACGCAACTGCTGGAGCGCACACAGTCCGTCCGCGTCGCCGTTGAAGATGTCATAGAATGCCACGGGCGCTGCCTCTCACTTTCGGGACACGGCGTGACGCCGCGTACAACGCGTACCCATGCAAATCCCAATCAACAGCCCGCCCGCGCGCAGCTTGTCGCGCCGCTCGCGGTTGGCGAAATACCTGGCGGTAGCGTACACACTGCTGGTTGCGTATGCCAGCTTGTACCCATTCGCTCCCTGGCGGCCGCTAGGCGCGAATCCGTTCGTTTTCTTATTCGATCCTTGGCCGCGCTTCTACAGTGCTGCCGACGTTGCGCTCAATGTCGTCGGCTACATGCCGCTCGGCCTGCTGGTTTCGCTCAGCGCTCTGGCGCACACGACCTCGCGCAAAGCTGTAGTACTCGCGACCCTGCTGGGCGCGTTTATCAGCCTTTGCATGGAGAGCACGCAAACGTATCTGCCGCTGCGGGTGCCTTCCAATCTCGACTTGCTGAGCAATGGACTCGGCGCGCTCGCCGGCGCGTTTCTGGGAATCACAGCGGGCAAAAGATGGTTGTTGAGCGGTCAGCTCTACCGACTGCGCAATCGCATCTTCCTGCCGGGCAGCTGGGTCGATCTCGGTTTTGTGATCATAGTGCTCTGGTTGTTCACGCAACTGTTCCCATCGGTGTGGCTGTTCGGCAGCGGCGATTTGCGCTATCTGGTTCGTGCGGTGCATAACTTCTCGTACAGTCCGGAGTCCTACCGATTGATCGAAGCCGGCGTCACCGCCTTCAATCTAGCCGGCATTGGATTGTTCATGACCTCGCTCGCTCGCCCCGATCGCAGCGTCGCCGTCCCGCTGATGATGCTTACCACCGCTGCTCTGCTAGTGAAGACAGCCGCCGCAGTCACCATATTCAAAACCGGCGATGCGTCTCTGTGGCTCACGCCGGGCGCCATGCTCGGCATTCCAGTGGGCATCGTCATCTACGCTTTGCTGAGCGTGCTGCCTCGCGCAATGCTGACGATGGGCGCTGCAGTGGCGCTGCTGGCGGGCGCGTTTCTGGTGAATATGGCGCCGCTCAATCCGTATATTGTGGCCTCGATACAGATCTGGCAGAGCGGCCACTTTCTGAGTTTCAACGGGACCACGCGGTTTGTGTCAAGCGCATGGCCCTATATTGCCGCCGCGTATTCAGTCTGGTGGGCGTGGCGCCAGGGCACGACGTTGTCGGCAACAATGGGTACGCATCGGGGCGCGTTGTAGCAGCCCGAACCGCGTGGAGATGAAGTCAATGACGTGCGTACCGGTAACAGGTCCCGGCCAGCGCAATTGGATGAGGCCGCGCGAGATCGCACGCGGATTGCGCCGCCGACGGCTGCGCCGAGCGACGCTGAACTACCTGTACGCGCTGTTACTTGCCTGCCCGGGCGCGGCGCTACATGCGGCACGTGCCGAGATACCCAGCTTCGAGGCATTCTATGACGGCGTAGCGCACTGCAGTCTGGATTTGTCCCATTACGCCGACATGCCGATGAATCCGTATGCAGAGGCTGTAGTAATCAACTTACCGAACGCGGGGTCGGTGCGCGGGTTCTTGATCACGTCGTTCTATTTTTCGCCTGCACGTGACGGCCATGGTGAAGGTTACGGACTGATCTTCAACGCGCCATTTGAGGCGGTCGTCGATGCGTTTCCCGAGTTGACCGCGAGACAAACGATGAACGGTTATCTGCGTCGCCTCTTGCGACTCTCCGAAGAGACGAGCGACAAAGGTGCGCGAAGGCAGACGCTGCTGGTCTGCAGTGGCGGGACGCAGACCTGAGTCGAATCGCTGGCAGCATTCGCTCGCATTCATGGAGGAAGTCGAGCGGGCCGGCATGATTTCAGCGGCGGTGAGAATCTGCGGTACGGGTGTGACGCGCAGGGTGTGTCAAAAAGGTGGCGGGTTTTGTTAAATCACTGTCAAGCATCTACTGCGCCTTGTCTCGCGCGTTACAAATGAAGTCTCTGCGCGTGGGTGCGCGCACCCAGTCGTATTGCTGCGACATCCATTGGCGATTGCGCTTGCGTTTGGCGAAAGGTTTAACCGGTGGCATAGCTCTTGCACCCTGTCTTCACGAAGCGTTGAAAGAATTACCCAGATCAGCGCCAATATTTATCCAATCAGCGGAGTGGATTTACGCCAATGCGATCGACGCTACCCTCGGTACTTGTAGCTGAAGACAACGAGGACATTCGTGAGCTGGTCTCGCACCAGTTACGCCGAATGAACGTAATCGTTCTGTTGGCAGAGGATGGACGGCGCGCGGTCGATGTCGCCCTTGCCGAGCGTCCGGCACTGGTTTTGATGGATATGGATATGCCTGTGATGAGCGGTTTCGATGCCGTCGCGGTGTTGCGGGCGCAAGGCTATACCGGAGCGATCTTTGCACTGACCGCCTATCAAGACGGTCCAGAAGCAGATCGTGCGCTCTCTAGCGGTTGTGATGCATTGCTTGGTAAGCCGATCAACAGCGAGCGCTTGCGTCAGCATGTAACGCGGGCGTTGGCAGAGGCTGCCGGGAGCACCGCTGCGTGAACACGTCAATGGGT
>JBBRGM010000007.1:0-26757 GCA_038240725.1 Burkholderiales bacterium
TGAAGCGCGCCTATCAAGACGCGAAGTTTCCGAAACCGCGCAACGCCATCGGGCTCGCCAAAGATCTGCCCAAAGACGAGATGGAAAAACTCATGCTCACCAACCTAACGGTCAGCGACGATGATTTGATCGAGCTCGCAAACAAGCGCGCTCAGTCCGCGAAGGATTTCATCACGCGCGACAATCAAGTCGCCGTCGATCGCGTGTTTCTGCTCGCGCCCAAGCTGCAACCCGAAAAAGGCGACGGCAAGGCACCGGCCAGCCGCGTCGAGTTCTCCCTTAAGTGAGGCAACTGCAATGAGACCGCTGGTGTTGGCAATGATGATCTGCGCGGCGTTCGGCGCGCGTGCGGCAGACAGCGAATCGCCATCGGCCCCGGAAAAAGAAAACGCAGTCAAGCGCGCCGGGCGCCAGATCGGCCACGACGCCAAAACCGCCACCAAGGAAGCCGGCAGCGCCTTCAAAAAACTCGGTAAGGACATCGCGCACGGCACGACCAAAGCCGCGAAGGACGTCGGTCACGGCATGAAGGAAAGTGCAGCCAAGACCGGGCAAGCAGCCAAAGACGCCGTGAAGTAGCCAGCGCGAGGCGTCTCGCACACGGTCCTCCATCGACCATTCGGTATATGCCGATCGGAATACTCGTAAGCGCGGCGAAAGTCGCTCACTTGACTACTTGCTAGCAGCGATAAAATCGGCGATTCTCCTCTGGTGACGCCGGCATACTTGGCGCCTGCGTGTTTGCGCCGGCGCATGACGGCTATATCTTTCGTCGAGTTCAAGGCGTAGCACTCGCGGCGTAGCCTGCAGCACAGATCACGTAGCCACCGGACCCTCAACGATGCGCGTGTTATTCAAGCCACTGGACGACTGCACCGATGTACAGATGCCTCGGGTGAGGATGCCCCGGGTAGATGTCCTCGGCACGGTCGGCACGGCGACCGCCCGCAGTCCCGTCGCTCTGTGCCGACGAGCCATCGATCCCGAAGTGCATTTGGCCGCACTCTCTCGTCGCGCGGCGGACGCTCGCAGCAAAACTCATAGAGGATCACTCACAGTCCGCTTCACACGCTCATCGTCCATGCCGCTGCATGTGCAGCGGGACCCAGGTCAACCAGCCCCTCACTGAGATGTCCCCTCGATATGACTAGATCCGACGCTACGCCCGAAGTCGACACTGAAGTCAGGCCTGAAAGCCGTGCGCCCAGCCTTGGCGCCCTTCTCTCCAACCTGAACCCGGGCGCCGGCGCGCCCAGCCCGGCGCGCATGACGAGCGAAAAGAAACGGCGCAAGATGGCATCTCCCCAAGAAACGGTAGTGTCGATGCGGGTTGTGCTGGTTGTCCGTCCGGGATTGTTCGCGGACGCATTTGCAGAATCGCTGCTGAAACTCGGAGCGGACGCAGAGGTGCATCGCTGCGACCCGGACAGCATCGAACAATGCGAAATTGCCGGCGCGGCGCTGATCGTCATCGATGTGGACGCGACCCCCGGGGGTGCAGCGCTGGTCGAAGCGAGCAGCAAACGTTTTCCCGGCGTACCGATGGTTGCGCTCGCCGAAGTGCTCGATGAAACGTCGATCGCGACGATGATGAAAGCCGGTGCCCGGGCTTATCTGCCGAAGAGCTACAGCGTCGCGCAAGCGCTCGGCGTCATGCAGGTGGCGCTGAACCGTGCAGCAGAACTGCCGGCACAAGAGACGAGCGCCGGCAGGACGCAACGCAACGGCGCGCCGGGACGCCATGGCAGCCAGCATGCGAACAATAGTCATCGATACGGACTCACCGACCGCGAACTGGAAGTCCTGACGCGAGCAGGCGAAGGCCTGGCCAATCTGCAGATCGCCAAACGCCTCGGCATTACGGAAGGGACCGTCAAAATTCACCTCAGCAACTGCTACGACAAGCTCGGCGTACAAAGCCGAGTGCAGGCGATTCGCATCGTCGAGCGGCTCGATGCCTTTCAGAAGATCGAAGTTACGCAAGCCGAAAAAGGTCTGTCGCTGCGCGATTGGCTGCTTCCGCATATGACCGACGAGTTGCATACGCAAGGCGATGTACTGTTCCGCAAAGGCGATCCCTCGCGCGCGCTGTACTATTTGCAGAAGGGCCGCGTGCTCCTGCCCGAGATCGGCATCAAGATGGGCGAGGGTCAGCTGTTCGGTGAGATCGGCATCTTCTCGCCGCAGCAGACGCGGACGTGCAGCGCGACGTGCGAAACCGAATGCCGCCTGTTTTGCCTTACGACGGATCGGGCGAAGCGCCTGTACTTCGAGAATCCCAAGTTCGCCTATCACGTGATGCAGCTCATCGCGCAGCGCTTGTCGGAAGATAAGAACCGCGCACACTGAACCTGGCGGGCGGAGCCTGACGACCCCGCCCGCGGACCGGCACTATGAGACTGCGACGCAGTCGCGCAAACGCTCTATCGGTCGCGCAGGGCAACGCCACTAGCAGAGCGCGTCTCCCGCCTGTCTGGAAACACGGTCTCATCGTCGGTGCCGCGCTCGCGGTGTTCGGTTGTCTGCTGGCGCTCCCCTCCGCTTTCTGGCCATTGCAGGAAAGCGCCGATCTCTCCTTACTGTTTTCGCTGCGGCCGACGATCAAACCGCCGGATGACATCGTGCTGGTGACGATCGATCCTCAGTCTGCACAGCGTTTGTCGCTGCCGCGCAGCCCGGTAACCGGCGACAGCTGCGCCGATCTTCGCGTCGGCGATGTGCCGGCGTCGCATGAGCGGCTGCCGCCGCCGCATCTGGTGATGCGCTGGCCGCGCTGCGTACACGCGCTGGCGGTCGATGCGCTGGCAGCGGCCGGCGCGCGTGTCATCGCGCTGGACATTTCTTTTCGCCCGCTCAATCCGGACGCATCGGACAAATGCAGCGCGCCCGAGCGGCCGAACAATGCATCGCTGGCGAGAGCAATCAGCGCCGCGGGCAATGTGCTCATCGCCCAGTGGATGGACCCGATTCGCTCGAGTCCGGTCGAACCAGCCGGCGCCGCTGTCGCTGATTCAATGCATCGCCCGGCGCAGATCGATCCGCTGATCGAGTCCTCGGCTTTGGGCGCCGCGCCGCTGCGTCTTATCTACGGTATGTCGGGCCGCGTCAACGGCTTTGCTTTGTTCAGCGAAGAAGAAACGCCGATCTCCAGCATGCCGGCACTGGCGTTGCAAGTGAATGCCGCGTCGGTGCACGCGGAGTTTTATCGACTGCTGGAAAAAGCCCGTCCGGACGACGCCGACCTGGTTCCCAAAGATGCGGACGAGCTGTTCGCGCGAAAGCCGCTGCAGGCGACCTCTTTACTGATACGCAATCTGGTGAATTCCGACGACACAACGACGCAGACTCTGCGCACGACAACGCAGACGCAATCGGCTTTGCATGCGGCGTCACCCTCGCGGTCGGCGTTGAGCGCGCTCATCGATGTCTATACCGGCCCTGCACTGCGCTATCTGAACTTCTACGGCCCTGCCGGCACGTTTAGCACGCTGAGCTACGCCGACTTGATTGCCGACGGACAGCGCGGCAACGGCAAAACCTTCGAGCTGCTCCGTGGCAAAACAGCCATCGTCGGCTACGTCGATGTCACGCCGGGGCAGCGCGATGATCACTACCCGACCGTGTATACGAACGAGGACGGTGTAAAGCTCAGCGGCGCAGAAATCCTGGCCACCGCGATCGCCAACGTCGAGACGGGCAGCAATCTAGTTGCCCCGTCGTTGCTGTTGCGCGGTGTGCTCGTCACCTGTTTCGGACTACTGCTCGGACCGCTGTTGCTGGTGCCTTCGCCGCAGCGCGGTCTGCCTTACGCCGTTGCATTGTGCGTCGTGTATACCGGTGTCGCCGTGGCGCTGTTCGGCTTCGCCAATCGCTGGATAACGGTTTCCGTTCCGCTGCTGGCGCAGGCGCCGATCGCGATCCTGTACACCGTCACCCACAGTTATCGAGATCTGTTGCTCAAACGCGATCGCCTGCGCGACCTGTTCGGCAAGTTTCTGCCCGACGCCGTGATCGAAGGACTAGTCGAGAACCAGGGCAAGCTGCAAACCTCGAGCGACCCGTTCTACGGAGTTTGCGTAGTCACCGACGCGGAACGGTTTACCGCACTTGCCGAAAGCATGCACCCCGCGAAGCTCGCGAGCCTGCTCAACGATTACTTCGAGGTGGTGTTCCCACGTATCACCGCACGCGACGGATTCGTCATCGACTTGCTGGGCGACGCGGTGCTGGCGTTTTGGCGTGGCGAGGAAGGCCATGACAGCCTGCACAAAAAGTCGTGTCGTGCCGCACTGGAGCTGATGTCGTCCGTGGATACGTTTAACGCCGAATCGAAGAATCCGCTGCAGACGCGCGTCGGCATTTATAGCGGCTTCGTGACGACCTCGCCGATGGGCGCATTCAATCATTACGAGTTTCGTCCGGTCGGCGACGCGGTCAACACCTCGTTCCGGCTGCAGGAGCTGAACAAGATGCTGACCACCCGCATCCTGGTCTCCGATACGGTGGCAACCGGCATCGACGGCTTGCTGCTGCGAGACGTCGGGCTGTTTCAGCTCCGCAATAAATCGACGGCGACGCACGTGTTCGAGTTGCTCGGCGATCAGGAAACGGCGGCACCGGAAATCAGCGCACTGTGCGACGAGTTCGCGCTGGCGCTCGCTGCCATGCGTGCATCCCGCGGCTTCGATGCGATCTCACGTTTTCGAGCGCTGCAACGACGCCACCCACAGGACGGGCCCAGTAGTTTTTACGTCCGTTGGCTCACCACGCATCCAGACTGGAGCGTCGCGCCGATCCCGCAAGCGCGGCCCGATCGCAGCTCATAACCGCGCTTCGCTCTCTATAACTTAAGCCAGTCTTGCCTCGCCTCGGAAAAGGGTTTTACATGCGTTTTACATTCACTCGCATGCTTAACCTGGGAACGGTGGGTAACAGCCGAGGGAGGGGGGTTAAGAGTGTTCGCGCCGGGCAAGTCAGCGTGGATCGCCATCGCATTGAAGCGACATGGACCCGTGTTGATGCTGCTGTGCCTGCTTCCAGTGGGCGCAGACGCCGCGGAGCCGCGGCAACTTTGCTCACTCGTCGTCGCCAAGATCGTATCAATTCAAGGCACGGTACTGCTGCACCGTGCGGCTGAGAGTACATCGACAGCGGTCGCGAAACTCGATACGCCGATCTGTCAGGGCGATCTTCTGCAGACCGGCGCGAAGAGCCGCGCCGCGGTCGTGATCCTGCCCGAGAAGTTCGTTCGCATCGACCAAAACTCGACGATCAGCATCACGGTGGCGGGAGAAGAAACGCTCGTCGAGTTTTCTCAAACGACGGCCGTCAACGCACCGTCGCCATCCGGCGCCTATTTCATCACGCGCTTCCCGCGCAAGTTCAAAGTTCACACGCCGTATCTGAACGCGGCTGTCGAAGGTACCGAATTCCTGATCGATCTCAGCAGCAGCGCTTCTGCAGTCGCCGTATTCGAAGGCAAGGTGCGCGCGGAAGCTCTGATCGGCAGCAGCGGGAGCTTCGTATTGAGCTCGGGCGAAACGATCTCTGTAGGCCCCGGCGAACCGGCAGCAGTGAAGATTCTCGTGCGGCCGATCGACGCCGTGCAGTGGGCGCTTTACTACCCGCCGCTGAGCGATGCCAGCGCCGGCGTCGATGCCGACCAGAGTTGCGGCACAGATGCTACGTCGGAAAAAAGTCGGTGCTTAACGTTGCGGGCAGAGCAACGTCTGCGGCTCGGACGAGTCGACGATGCGCAGACCGACATCCAGGCCGCGCTCGCGCTTCGCCACGACGATGCCGACGCCGAAGCGCTCGCAGCAGTCATCAGCGTCGTCAAGAACGACAAGGCCGCCGGCCTTGCCCTCGGGAAGCGCGCGACGGAGCTCGATCCGCTGTCGCCGCGCGCCTGGATCGCCTACTCATACGCGCAGCAGGCGAGCTTCAAGTTGGAAGACGCGTTGAGCAGCGCCGAGCGCGCGGCGCAATTGGCACCGCGAAGCTCGACCGCGCAAACGCGCATGGCCGAGCTGCTGATGTCGCTCGGCAAAACCCGCTCAGCAGAACGTGCCGCTCAAGCCGCAGTTGAAGCGAATCCCAACGAAAGCCGCGCGCACACGATTCTTGGTTTCGTACATTTGGCGCAAATCGACACCAAAAAAGCGCGCGCCGATTTCCTCGCTGCGATCGAACGAGATTCGAGCGACCCACTCGCGCGGTTGGGACTAGGCCTGGCAATCATTCGCGACGGCGATCTGGTCGCAGGCCGAGAACAGATCGAAATCGCGGTGCTGCTGGATCCGACTAATTCGCTGATTCGAAGTTATGTCGGTAAGGCGTACTACGAGGAGAACAGCAAAGAGCGGGACAAGCTTGCGGCGTCGCAGTTTGGACTGGCCAAGCAACTCGATCCGAAAGATCCGACGCCGTGGTTTTATGACGCGATATTGAAGGACAGTCAGAATCGGCCGGTGGAAGCACTGGCGGATTTGGAGACATCGGTAGAGCTAAACGAGAATAGAGCGGTGTACCGCTCAAGCCTTCTATTGGATCAGGATCGAGGCGCGCGATCTACCAGCTTAGATCGCATATATAGCGAGATTGGATTTGATCAGTTAGCGGTGGGGCAAGCGAGCAAGTCTTTATCAATAGATCCTGACAACTACGCGAGCCATCGCCTACTAGCGGACAGTTACGTTGACTTGCCGCGTGCAGATGTTGCGCGAGAAAGCGAATACCTTCAGGCGCAGCTTCGTGCACCTATAGGTCTAACCCCGCTATCACCGTTTCGAGGCACTGCTAACCCGTTACAAGGGCGATTGCCAGCATCGGACATAGTAGAGATCATTGCACCCGGAGGTGCGTTCAACGAATCAGCGCGCCTTTTTGAGTCACAGACAGGAGGCGTATATGCGACCGGTTTAGCGGCAACTCAGCAGACCTATACGGATCAATTGGTCGGTTCCCTGGTCATGGAAAATATGGCCCTAAGTGTCGGCCAGGGTTATATCAGTACGGGTGGTTTTGGTCTAAATCACAACTTCACGCAGAACGCCTACGGTGCTTCTTTTAACGCGCGCGCATCCGATGCGCTCCATCTGACAGGCGAGATCTCAAATGTATACACGAAGCGGGATCAGGTGAACGCTTCGTTCGATCCGGAATTTCTGTCGGTGGCTGATATCCGCGAATCTTCCAGCCTAATGCGATTCGGCGGCAGATACGAAGTTGCTCCGCAATCTAACGTCGTGTTTTGGGGAGGCGCCCAAAACTTTACTCAAAGTCGAAGAAGCCCAGGCGCTAGTTTCGGTCTAGATACTGACTCAGACGCGGCGACGGTCGAGATGCAGTACACACACCGTCTCGGTTCGTTGCAGGTGGTAAGCGGGCTAGGACACCTTGCAGGTTCCCAAAACATTCCTGGGTTTGATCCCGGTCCCGTATCTTACGACAACGCTTATCTATACAGCCTCTTGTCAGTGCCGTCAGACAAGGTTGCGGTGGAACTCGGTCTGAGCTGGGACACAAGACAAAACTTAGGGTTCCGGTCTACCGATTGGTGCCCGAAGTTCGGACTGACGATCAGCCCGACCAAAGACACGGTGATTCGCGCAGCCGCTTTTAAGTCTGTAAGGCGTCAGCTCATCGCAAATCAAACCATCGAGCCAACTCAAGTCGTCGGCTTCAACCAATTCTACGATGATCCTAATGGCAGCTCCGCATGGCAGGAGGGAATCGGTTTTGACCATAAGTTGAATCGGGATACGCATACCGGCATTGAATTAAGTAAACGCGACCTCGACGTCCTCGTGTTTTTTCCAGAGGAAACGCCCTTTGTCGTCAAGTGGCATGAGACGTATACGCGCGCTTATTTTTACTGGGCTCTCCCTCAACGTCCAGGTCGGTTTGCCTTTCCGCACTGGTCCTTCGCACTAAGCGCTGAATATCGATATGAAAACTTGAGCCGCATGGACTATACCGGGGTAGATGGTATATCTGAGCTCAAAACGCACTACACCCCGCTCACTCTAATTATTATGCCGAACTCAATCGCTACGTTTCAGCTAAGAACAACTTACGTCACGCAGGATGGCGTTCTACAAGTGAACTCGGATTCGACGCGGTTTCCTGTTTCAAGCAGCTTTTGGATTACCGATTTGGTTCTTAGTTTTCGCCTACCAAAACGCAGTGGACGATTGGATGTCGGGGTCAGCAATCTATTCGACAAGAACTTCGCCTTCGTTGAATCCGATCCAGCCACTCTTCGATTTGCTCCCGAGCGCGTCGTGTTCGGTCGGATAAGCATGTCATTCTAAGTAAAACAGATCAGAAGCGTTGTCAATCGCCGAGTCACGGCGTCATTGTGTATGTAGTTCTAATGAAGACATAACTCTGTGGAGACCATCATGCGACTAGTTCCGCTAACGCTTATATCCATCGCTACGATTCTTCTTAATACTGGATGCGCATCTTTATATTCCATTCAAGTGAAGCCAGGAGAGGGCATCGACATTCTGGAATTTAAGCTCTCAGGGAATCCTGACTTCACGACTCAGTATGAGACGAATCTGCGTAGGGTCCTTTCGACCGCCGAAACGGAGAAAATATGCACTCGACAAGAATCGAAGAAGACGGCTGTAATCGAGATCATCTACATGTGTAAGCGAGATGCGTCAGTCTATGAATCATTCACTCGCGTCTTCTTGGATTCGACGCAACCCCCTTCGGACAAGAGCTCGACGCATAGCTCGGACGAGCAAACTGCGTCAGTAGCAGGCGCATCTGTATCGAATAAGCAGATGGCTTCAACAACGGAATCAAACGGTCAACCTTCACAAGCTGCAAGCGGAACAGGGGCGGAGACACCGCAACTAACTGTTCGTTCATTGGCCATCACAGGATGTGGTCCGAAACACTGCAAGTTCGACGGGGGCACTCCTTGTCAACCTGTGGACAATGGAGGCTATCCGGCCTGTTGGCACACCGGATTTATAAATACGCCGGGACATATCTGCAAGTAAAGCTAGCACAGGCTAATCGCACCGCGCATGAAAATGCCGGTGATAAAGCTGTGCATATTCTGCAAGGCGAGCACGGTTTGCCAGAAGCTCGTAATTGCCGAGTTGCGCAGCTTTTCTCGGGCGGCGTGTGCCTCCGCTCAGATCATATATCTGAAGTAAGGTTGTCGGCATTGTACGTTCCACCTATTGTGCGCTCTCGCTATTGTTTCGCGGAGAGACGCAGTGTTGAGGTCGGCGACTAGCAAAAGAACGAAACTGCAGCTGGCTTGCGCGGTTGTTGTGCTCGCCGCTGTATCGTGGCCTTCGACATCTGTCTTTGCCGCAAATGGTGATCAAGCCTGCACCTCCCTCGTCGGCCGCATCGTCTCGATCCAAGGCACCTTAGAACTCCGCAAGCCCAACCAATCAACGTGGTCCCCTGTCACCCGCCTCGACACCCCTATCTGCCAGGGCGACCTTCTCCACACCGGCCCGAACAGCCGCGCCGCACTCGTCGTCCTCCCGGAAAAATTCATTCGCCTCGATCAAAACTCCGCCATCACGATCAGCATGGCGGGCAATCAGACGGTCGTTGAATTTTTCCAGAACGATTCGAGTCCGAAAGATGCGCTTGGCACCTCGTGCGGCGCCGGTTACTTCATCACGCGCTATCCGCGCGACTTCAAAGTTCGGACCAAGTTTCTCAACGCCGCGGTGGAGGGCACCGAGTTTTTAGTAGGGAACGACTGCGCGGCGAATACCGTCGCGGTGTTCGAAGGCCGAGTCAACGCGCAGTCGACCGTCGACACCAACGATCGTTACGTTCTCAAGCCCGGCGAATCGATGTCGGCCGGCGAGGGGCAGCCATCCACACTGAAGCTCATGGTGAGACCCGCGGACGCCGTGCAATGGGCGCTCTATTATCCGCCGCTCTCCGAGGATCGATTGGCAGGCACATCGCAAGATTGCACCGCATTGCCTGCGGATCAACAAAGCAGTTGTCTCGTCCAGCGCGCTGAAGGTTTGCTGCGCGTCGGACGTGCCGACGACGCAGAAACTGCGCTCTCATCGTCTTTTGCTCTGGCGCCGCGAAACGCCGATGCAACTGCATTGGCGTCGATCATCAGCTTGGTCAAGAACGATAAGAACAATGCATTGATCCTCGCTAAGCGCGCAACACAATTCGATGCAAGTTCTTATCGCGCCTGGACCGCGCTGTCGTATGCGCAGCAAGCCGACTTCAAGCTCGAGGATGCGCTGGCCAGTGCCGAGCGCGCAGTGCAACTCTATCCGAACAGCTCGCCGGCTCGATCGCGCGTGGCTGAGCTCCTGATGTCGCTGGGCAGAACGCGCGCAGCGCAGCGTGCAGCGCAAGCGGCGGTGGACGCGAATCCTCGCGACAGCCGCGCGCATTCGGTGCTCGGCTTCGTTTATCTGACGCAGATCGATACGGCGAAAGCACGCCTCGAATTTCAGGCGGCGATCGAATACGACTCATCGGATCCGCTTGCGCGGCTCGGCTTGGGTCTCGCGATGATCCGTCGCGGCGAGCTGGTGGCCGGACGCGAGCAAATCGAAATCGCGGTCACGCTCGATCCTACCAACGCGCTCATTCGCAGCTACATGGGGAAAGCCTATTTCGAAGAGGACACGGGACCGCGCGATCGGCTCGCCGCGTCGCAGCTCGGCATGTCGAAACAGCTCGACCCCAGCGATCCGACGCCGTGGTTCTATGATGCTCTACTGAAGTCGACTGAGAATCGCCCGGTCGAAGCGCTGCAAGATGTGCAGCGCTCGATCGAGCTCAATGACGAGCGAGCGGTCTATCGCTCGCGGTTGCTGCTCGACGAAGATCTCGCGGCTCGCAGTGCCAGCCTTGCGCGCGTCTACAGCGATCTCAACTTTCAGCAGCTGGCAGAAGTTGAGGGATGGAATTCGCTCGCGACCGACCCGACGAATTTTTCCGCGCATCGGTTTTTAGCGGACTCGTATCTGGGCGAACCGCGCCACGAGATCGGTCGTCTGTCAGAGCTGCTGCAATCGCAACTCTGGCAGCCGCTGAACTTGCAGCCGCTGCAGCCGCAGATCGGCGAAACCGGGTTGTCGATCACCAATGGTCTGGGGCCTGCGCGCACGTCGTATGACGAATACACCAATCTGTTCGTGCGTGACGGATTGCATGTCTACGCAAACGGCATCGTCGGAGCGAACGTTACATTCGGGAACGATCTCGTAATCTCGGGATTGGAAGGGCCCTTGTCGTTCAGCCTCGGACAGTTCCACTATCAGTCGGAAGGCTATCGGCGCAACAACGATCAGACGCGCGATCTATACAACGCATTCGTGCAGTTCGCGATTTCGCCGGACACGAGCGTGCAGGCCGAGTACCGTACACAGCAGAGCGACTTCGGCGATCTGGCCTTGCGCTTCGATCCGAATCGATTCAACACGGACGAGCGTCATGTGCAGACCGTTGACACGGCCCGCGTCGGCATTCGCCACGACTTCTCGGCATCGACGCAGATGATCGCCGTGATCCTCGGCCAGCAGTCGACGGACGATCAGCATACGGTACTGAGAACGCCCTCCGGCCCATTCACGCTCGAGACGACTATAAACGGCTCGACGCGGCAAAGCGCCGGCGTCGGCGAAGTGCAGCTGGTCAATCGTTGGGACAATTTTCGCTTGATCAGTGGCGCCGGTTATTTCAACTCGGAGAATACCGGCACAGCTAAGGTGACTTCGCGATTGCTCAGGCCGTCACCGCTGCCGCCTTTGGTGCGCGCGCCAACAACCCGGCCGGTCGATGAGAATGCCAACCAGACGAGCGCGTACACCTACGCGACCTACAACTGGTCGACGCTTGCCGCCACGTTGGGCCTGAGCGTCAATTACTACGAATCGCTTGCCGCTGGGGGCGCGCAGGTCAATCCCAAACTGGGACTGATCTGGAAGGCCTCGCCGAGCACGACTATCCGTTTCGCGGCGTTTCGCTCGCTTCGCCGCGACCTCGCTTTCAATCAAACCATCGAGCCGACGCAGGTTGCGGGATTCAACCAGTTCTACGATGACCCAGCCGCCGCTGATGCGAAGCGCATCGGTATCGGCATCGATCAGACGTTTTCGCGCACGCTGTTTGGCGGCATCGAAGTCTCGAAGCGCAACATCAGCATTCCGGTGTCTGGTGCAGCCAACGCGCAGAACCGCGGACAAGCAAGAGAATGGCTGGACCGCGCCTATCTGTACTGGACGCCGACCGAGCGGGTGGGACTGCGCGCGGAGTATCAGTACGATCAACGCGAGCGAGACAGCAATCTTTTGCTTAGCGGATTCGACTATCGATACTTGCGCACGCAGCGTGTGCCGCTACAGGCAAGCTGGTTCACGTCTTCGGGATGGACTGCCTCTGTTACCACGACCTGGACCGACCAGAGCGGCAAGTTCTCCGACACGATCGCCCAGCGAAACTTCGCCGGGCACGATGAGTTTTGGCTGGTCGACGCCGAGGTTCGCTACCGGCTCCCGCGGCGCTACGGCATGGTGAGCGTCGGCGTGAAGAACCTGTTCGATACCCACTTCAATTTTCAAGAGCCCGATCCGACCAATCCGACGGTCTATCCAGAACGCTTTGTTTACCTGAAACTGGAAGCGTCGTTTTGAGTATGCTGGCGTCAGCGCGGGATGCTTGAGCGCAATCTAGTGTTGCCATCATGCGTCACACCCGATGCTCGACGCCCCACCCACTTCGACGTAAGAGGAGCATTGACGATGACATCAGGACGGTTCTTCGCCGCAACGCGTAAGCTCGCTGCGCTGCTAGTCATTCCGCTGGTGACCGGCGCATGCGCGCAACTCGACGCGGCGATTCACAAGCCAAGCGAAGGCACGACAGGAGCGCAAACTCCGCCGTCGCAAAGTCCGCCCAAAGGCGGAGAATTCGCACAGTTCCAAATCAAGTTCAAGGCAGATGGCACGCCGATCGTGGTCGCCCCGGACGGATTTACCCGGCTTAGAGGCGTTCGAGTGAAGTTACCTCGCAAAGCGTCGCAAGTGACGCAGCTATACAGCGTCTTCGCAGTGGAAGCGAAAGGCTCGCATTACCTCGTGATGGAAGTCGGTCCCGGTTTTTATATGTGCTTCGACCTGCCTCACGAAGACGGCACGGTCGGTACGAGCTGCGAGCAGCCGGCGGTACAGTAGCGCGGACGGGCGGCGTAGATAGTTAGTCGCCGGCTCCCAAGCCCCGCTATCGATCAGCGGGGCTTTTTATTGCAACCAGTGTGCGACGTTTACAACTGCTCTGGCGGCTGAGCGCCGCGTGATGCTAAATTGCGCATCCCCTCTTCTCACTCACCTACGTGAAGGACGCTCGGATGCCGCAGTCAGTCGCTTTCCAATCCGCCAAGTCGCTTGCCGCCGCCATCCGCCGAAAAAAGATCGGCGCGCTCGAGTTGCTGAATCTATATCTCAAACGCGTAGAGAAATACAACCCGGCGTTGAACGCGATCATCGCGACCAACTTGCCGGCCGCACGCAAGCGCGCTCGCGCGGCCGACGCTGCATTGGCGAAAGGCGACGTGTGGGGTCCATTGCACGGCGTGCCGATGACGATCAAAGAATCGTTCGACGTTATCGGCATGCCGACCACTTGGGGCGTCACGGAGCTGACAGGCAATCTTCCTGCGAAGAATGCTTTGGCAGTCGACCGCTTTCTCGCGGCCGGCGCGGTGTTGTTCGGCAAGACGAACGTACCGACGAGATTGGCCGATTGGCAAACCTTCAACGACGTGTACGGCACGACGAACAATCCGTGGAATGTCGGCCGCGTACCGGGCGGTTCGTCCGGCGGCTCGGCGGCAGCGTTAGCCGCAGGTCTTACCGGGCTGGAAACCGGGAGCGACATCGGCGCGTCGATTCGCGACCCGGCGCACTTCTGCGGCGTTTATGGGCACAAGCCGACCTATGGAATCTGCGCGCCGAACGGCCAGGCGTTGCCGGGTCAAGTCGCGCTGCAAGACATCACCGTTATTGGTCCGCTGGCGCGCAGCGCGGACGATCTGGAGATTGCGCTGAAAGCCATCGCCGGTCCGGACGATATCGATGCGCGCGGCTGGCGGTTGGCGTTGCCCGCGTGCCCGAAGAAGTCGCTGCGCGAGTTCAAAGTGGCGGTGATGCTGAGCGCGGAAACTGCGGAAGTGGACAGCAGCGTGCAGAAGCGAATTCAAACGGTCGCGGACTTTCTCGGCAAACACAAAGCGAAGGTCAGCTTCACTGCGCGACCTGACATCGATACTGCAGAAGCGCATCGCGTGTTCATTCAGCTTTTGCGCGGAGCGACCAGCCGCGGACAGACGGACGAAGTGTTTGCGCGCAATCTCAAGGCGGCGAACAGCGTGTCCGCAGACGACACGAGCTACCAGGCGTGGATGGTCAAGGGCAACACGCAATTTCACCGCGATTGGCTAGTGTTCAACGAGCAGCGCCATCAGATGCGGCTGAAGTGGGACGCGTTTTTCGCCGACTACGATCTGCTGCTATGTCCCGCCGGCGCAACACCTGCATTTCCGCACAATCAAACCGGCGAACGTTGGGAGCGCATGGTTTCGGTAAACGGCAAACCGCAACCTTCGACAACGCAGATGTTCTGGGCAGGCTTCTCCGGCATGGCGCATTTGCCATCGACTGTTGCGCCGGCCGGCCTCAGCGATGAAGGATTGCCGGTCGGCGTGCAGATCGTCGGGCCGCAATACGGCGACTTCACCTGCATTCGTCTGGCGCAACTGCTCGAGCGCGAGTTCTACGCGTTCGTGCCGCCGCCTGGCTACGACTAAACGGGCGCGAGTTAACGTACCGGGCCTACGCCGCCGGCAACGAATCGCCTGGTTCCTGCGGCGCGCGCTCAAGGCGTGCGCCACATGCACCTTACCCCAGCGAATCCTCGCGCCCGCAGGCCAATTGTGGCTATCCATGGGAAGCGCGACGCCGCGCGCTACACGCCCTCTGCACGTTGACACGACAAGTCGGCGTAGTTCATTATATGAATATTAGTTTCCTGCCGTGAACCCCTGCTCGCCTGCACATGCCGCTCCGACTGCTTCAAATGGGACTTCGCCGCGAGTACCGCGAGCCGCGCATGTTTCGGCAACCGGAAAAGCTCAAGCCCACCTACGACGTTGCGATCATCGGCGCCGGCGGACATGGCTTGGCATCGGCTTACTACCTCGCGCGCGATCACGGCATCACCAACATCGCGGTGCTGGAGAAGGGCTACATTGGCGGTGGTAATACCGGCCGCAACACCACGATCATCCGCTCGAACTACCTGACACCCGAAGGCGTGGCGTTCTACGACGAGAGCGTTCGCCTTTGGCAGGATCTGTCGCAGGACTTCGATTTGAATCTGTTCTATTCCACGCGCGGCCACTACACGCTGGCGCACACCGATTCGGCATTGCGCACGATGCGATGGCGCGCCGAAGTGAACAAGCATCTCGGCGTCGATAGCGAACTGGTCGGCCCAGATGCGGTCAAGCGTGCATGCCCGCAAATGGATCTCACGTGCGGCGGCCACGCGCCGGTGATGGGCGCGTTGTTCCACAGACCCGGCGCGATTGCGCGCCACGATGCGGTTGCCTGGGGCTATGGCCGCGGCGCCGATCGGCGCGGCGTCGAAATCCATCAGAAGACCGAAGTGCTCGGCATCGAAGTCGAGGGCGGTCAAGTCACCGGCCTGCGTACCAGTCGCGGGAACATCTCAACACGCAAGGTGCTGTGCGCGGTGGCCGGATCGACGCCACGCATGCTGGATCTCGTCGGCATGCGAACCCCGATCACCATTCATCCATTGCAGGCAATGGTCACTGAGCCGATGAAGCCGTGGCTGGATCCAATCATCGTGTCCGGCAGCCTGCATGTCTACGTGAGTCAGAGCGCGCGCGGCGAGCTCGTGATGGGCGCATCGCTCGACCCCTACGAGTTGCATTCGACGCGATCGACGCTCGACTTCACTGAAGGACTCGCGAGCCACATGCTCGAGATGTTTCCGTTTTTGTCGAGCGCGAAAATCAATCGTCAGTGGGCCGGCATGGCGGACATGACGCCCGACTTCGCGCCGATCATGGGGAAAACACCTGTGCAAGGTTTCTATCTGGACGCGGGTTGGGGCACGTGGGGCTTCAAAGCCACGCCTGTGTGCGGCAAGACGATGAGCCACACCGTTGCAAACGACGATGACCATCCGCTGATTAAAGGCTTCACCCTCGATCGCTTCGCCAACTACGCGTTGACGGGCGAAAAGGGCGCGGCGTCGGTCGGCCATTAATTCGCACGGCCTCTACCCTCAAATGAAATTGCTCAACTGTCCCATCAACGGGCCGCGCCCGGTTTCGGAATTCGCATACGGCGGCGAGTATCGCGACATGCCCGATCCCGCAGCGAGCACCGACGCACAATGGGCCGAGTACGTCTTCAATCGCCACAGCGTGCCCGGCGTGAAAAAGGAATGGTGGTACCACGTGCCGAGCGGCACGTGGTTTGTCGCCGAGCGCGACGTGCATGCCGACATCGTCCACAGCACGTACATCTACGGCGAGGGGCCGAAGTAATGTCGCGGCTCGCGCAGATTCCGGGTGAATGGATCGATCGATCGCGTCCGTTGCCGTTCGAGTTCGAAGGCCGGCGCTACGGCGGTTTCGCCGGCGATACGATCACCAGCGCATTGAGCGCGAGCGGCTTGCGTATGTTGGGCCGCAGCTTCAAATATCATCGCCCGCGCGGTGTGCTGTCGCTTGCGAATCACGACGTCAACGCGCTCGTCCAGGACGGCAAGTCACTCAATCTTCGCGCGGATGTGACGCCGCTGGAAGCGAACATGCGTTTGTCCGCAATCAACACGTTCGGAGGCTTAGCCGCCGATCGCGGCCGCCTGCTCGATCGCATGTCGCGGTTTCTGCCGGTCGGTTTCTACTACAAAACGTTCTATCGACCGAAGTTCGCGTTTCCGCATTGGGAGCGCCTCATCCGCAAAGTAAGCGGGCTCGGTACGCCGAATTTTTCCGCCCCGCGGGTGCGCACGCCGAAGCGCTACGACTTCTGCGACGTGCTCGTGATCGGCGCCGGACCTTCGGGTATTTCAGCCGCACTGGCCGCAGCGAAGGGCGGAGCAAGCGTTATTCTGGTCGATGAAAATGCCCGCATCGGGGGCAGCCTGACGTACGCGCCCGGCGCAGCAGACGATTCCGAGTCGTTGTCCAAAATGCTGATGCGTGTTGCGGTCGAGCCGAACATCAGCGTGCGGACCAGCACTTGTGCCTGCGGCTACTACGCGGATCATTGGGTCGCTCTGGTCGATGCCGCGAAGATGACCAAGGTCCGCGCGCGTGCGGTCATCGTCGCTAGCGGTGTGTTCGAACAGCCTGCAGTATTTCGCAACAACGACCTGCCCGGGGTCATGCTTGCCTCGGCCGCGCAACGTCTGCTGCACCGATACGCTGTCAAGCCCATGCAGCGCGCCGTTATCTTGACGGCGAACGCGGAAGGTTATGCGGCCGCGCTCGATCTACTCAACGCCGGCGTCGAAGTTCCATGCATAGTTGAAATGCGTGCTGCTGGAGAACAAACGGCAGCTTTGCAGGAGCTGCGCAAGCGCTCGGTACCGGTCTACGCATCGTCGTGTGTTTATGAAGCGCTTCCTGCTCACGGACTGACGGGTGTAGATGCAGCAGTGGTCTGTCCGCTGCGTCGAGATGGGCGCGCCGATACGGTATCTAAGCAGCAGTTCGACTGCGACGGCATTCTGATGAGCGTCGGTTTCGCGCCAGCCAACGGATTGCTGCATCAAGCCGGCGCGCACATGCGCTTCGACGAGACGATCCAGCAGTTTGTGCCCGGCGCGTTGCCGTATGGCGTATTCGCGGCCGGTCGCGTCAATGGTTCCTACGACATGGGCGCGCGACTCGCGGATGGCGAACGTGCTGCTGCGCTTGCGCTTCGTCACATGGGCTTGGAAGGCGCGCAGGCCGCGCCAACGGTGGCGCCCGAAACGCGCTGCCCATCGCATCCGTACCCGATCGTGGAACACCCCGACGGCAAGAACTTCGTCGACTTCGATGAAGATCTGCAGCTCAGAGATTTCAGCAACGCCGCGCAGGAAGGCTTCGACAACATCGAGTTGATGAAGCGCTACACGACAGTCGGCATGGGGCCGTCGCAGGGCAAGCACTCGAACATGAATGCGATCCGCATTCTCGCGCACATTCGCCAGCTGCCTGTTCCTGAGGTTGGCAGCACGACCGCGCGGCCATTCTTCCATCCAGTGCCCTTGAGCCATCTCGCGGGACGCGGCTTCACGCCGGAACGGCGCACACCGCTGCATGCGCGACATCAACAGGCCGGCGCGAAATTCATGGAGGCTGGCGTCTGGCTGCGCCCTGAATATTATTCGCAAGACGACAAGCTCAAGGCCGATCTCGTCATCGACGAAGCGATGGCCGTGCGCAACAGCGTTGGATTGATCGATGTCGGCACGCTCGGGAAACTTGCGGTGATCGGCCCGGATGCGGCCGAGCTTCTGGAGCGCATGTACACCGGCCGCTTCAAGAACTTGAAGGTCGGCATGACGCGCTACGCGTTAATGGTCGACGAATCCGGCGTCGTCATCGATGACGGCGTGGTTGCGCGCTTATCCGAAGAAAGTTTTTACTTCACGACGACGACGACGGGCTCGGCCAGCGTATATCGCGAGATGCAGCGCTGGAACGCGATCTGGGGTTTGAACTGCGGGTTGGTGAATCTTACCGGTGCGATGGCGGCGATGAATGTTGCCGGTCCGCGTTCGCGTGACGTACTGGCCGGCCTTACCGATATTGCATTGGAGAACGCCGCGTATCCTTACCTCGGAATACGCGACGGCCACATCGCCGGCATACCGGTGCGCGCGATGCGCGTCGGATTCGTCGGTGAGCTCGGCTATGAGCTTCATGTGGCCGCGGATAATGCCGCGTACCTGTGGGATGCGTTGATGCAAGCCGGCGCGGATTTCGGCATCCGTCCATTCGGCGTTGAAGCGCAGCGGCTGTTGCGGCTGGAGAAAGGCCATATCATCATCGGCCAGGATACCGACGGCCTCACCACGCCGTTTCAAGCTGCGATGGACTGGGCAGTGAAGATGGATAAGCCGTTCTTCGTCGGACAGCGCAGTTTGCACACGATTCAAAAACAGCCGCTCAAGCAAAAGCTGGTCGGGTTTGCACTCGATCCCGGGCATACCGGGCCGGCGCCGAAGGACTGTCATCTCGTCATCCACAACGGTGCGATCGCCGGTCGAGTAACGAGCGTCGCGCATAGCGCCACGCTGAAAAAAATCGTAGGGCTGGCTTTGATAACGCCCGAGCTTTCAGCGATCGATACCCGATTCGACGTTCGGATCGATGCGGGGGCAATGATAGAAGCGCGCGTGGTCGAGACGCCGTTCTACGACGCCACGGGCGCGCGTCAGAAAGAGGCAGTCGCATCGCCCCAGCGTGAGGTCATCCCGGCATGAGCGCGCTTCGGATCAGTCCTGTTCACGATCATCTGCAGGCATTGCGCCCCGCGTGGGGACGCATCAACGGGATGACGGTTGCAGTCGAAATTCCAGGATCGCGGCGGAGTGCCTTGGAGATCGCAGACCTGTCGTGTCTGGCGCGCGTCGGTCTAAAAGGTCCAGGCGCTGCAGAGTGGTTGCGCGCGCGCGATGTGACAGTCCCGGAGCGGCCCAATGCGTGGGTTGCGCTTGCCGGCCATGGGTTGATTGCACGGCTTGGCCGCGCCGAATTTCTGATCCAGGACGGGCCGCAAGATGGCGTCGTTTCGATGTTGCGCAAAGCGCTCGAAACACCTGCGCCGGGCGTGTATCCAGTGCTTCGACAAGACTGCGAGCTGCTCGTGTGCGGCGAGCTCGTGCACGAGCTATTCGCCCAGACTTGCAACATCAATTTCAACGCGATTCCTGCGGAAGAGCAAACGGTAACGATGACGATGATGGTCGGCGTCGCGGTGACCGTTTTAACTGCGGGATTCGGCCGCACACCGTGTTACCGAATCTGGTGCGACGGCACTTACGGCGCGTATTTGTGGAACACATTGCTCGAGATCGCAACCGAGCTCGGCGGCGGCGCGGTCGGACTGGCGTCGGTGCTACCTGATGGCGGAAGCACCGCAACCTCAATCGAGAAACGTTGAAAGTAACTTGGACGTTCAGGAGAAGGGCATGACACTGGCCGACGCGAAGAAGCTGATCAGCGATCACAGCATCAAATACATCCTTGCGCAGTTCGTCGATATTCACGGATCAGCGAAAGCCAAGGCCGTTCCCGTCAGTCATCTCACCGATATTCTCGAGGGTAATCTCGGCTTCGCGGGCTTCGCGCTGTGCGGATTCGGCATGGGCCCGGAAGGCCCCGATTACATGGCAGTCGGCGATCTACCGACGCTGAAACCGCTGCCCTGGTTGCCCGGCTTTGCGGCGATGAATTGCTATGGACACGTGCACGGCAAACCGTATCCGTACGACACCCGTGTCGCGCTGAAATCGCACGTCGACGCGCTGGCAGCGAAAGGCCTGACCCTCTACACTGGGATCGAACCTGAGTTCATGCTGCTCAAGCGCGGCGAGCAAGGCAAGCTGATGCCGGTCGATGACTCGGATACCCTGGATAAACCTTGTTACGACTACAAAGGACTGGTGCGCAGCGGCGCTTTCATCGATCGCCTGGTGAGCTCGCTGCAAGAGGTCGGACTCGACATCTACCAGATAGATCACGAGGATTCGAATGGACAGTTCGAAGTCAACTTCACCTACGACAATTGCCTGGCAAGCGCCGATCGCTACGTGCTGTTCAAGATGGCGGCGTCCGAGATTGCCCATCAAATGGGCATGATCGCGACGTTCATGCCGAAGCCGTTTTCGAATCGCACCGGCACCGGAACGCATTTTCATCTCTCGCTCGGCGACGCCAACACGAAGAATCTGTTCTACGACGATAACGATAAGCGCGGACTGGGATTGTCGAAAACCGGGTATTACTTTTTGGGCGGCATCCTCGCGCACGCGCGCGGCCTGACTGCGTTGTGCGCCCCGTCGGTGAATTCGTACAAACGTCTGGTCGTCGGCCGCGCACTGTCGGGCGCAACCTGGGCGCCGGCATACATCACCTACGGTAACAACAACCGCACGTCGATGGTCCGCGTCCCCTACGGTCGTCTGGAAGTGCGGTTGCCGGACGGCTCGACCAATCCTTATCTCGCGACGATCGCAATCATGGCGGCGGGTATGGACGGTATTGAGCGCAAGCTGGATCCGGGCGAGCCGAACAACACGAATCTCTACGAATGGTCGTCCGCTCAGCTCAAGGAAGCCGGCATTGGAATTCTGCCGCAGAGCCTGAACGAGTCGCTGGATGAATTGGAAGCCGACGAGGTGCTGTGCAAAGCGCTCGGACCGGAGTTGGCGCCAGAATTCCTGAAGCTCAAACGCATGGAATGGATCGAGTTCCAGCGCCATGTCAGCAGCTGGGAAGTCGATCGCTATCTAGAGTTTTTCTAGACGGAGTGCAGACGCGAGCGAAGCCGCTCGCATCGAACGGCAATCAAGCCGTCTTCAATTTGGAGTTGGAGCTATGTGCGGAATAGTTGGATTGCTGATCAAGAACCCGGCGATGCGCGGGCAGCTCGGAGCGCTGATGGTACCGATGCTGGTGCAGATGGGCGCACGCGGTCCCGATTCAGCGGGCCTCGCTGTGTACACCGATGAATTGCCCGAGGGCGAACGGAAGTTCAGCTTGTATGCGCCGGATTGGAATTACGACTGGAGCGCATTCGAAACGGAATTCGCCAAGCGATTTGTCGATACCGCATCCGGAACTGCCGGCGGCATGGACGTGGCAATCATCGGCAATCATGCCGTGCTTACTTGCGATGAGTCCGTGGCCGAAGTGCGCCGTTGGGTGAAGGAGCGCTTCCCCAAGCTTCACGTTCTGTCAGCTGGGAGAAGCATGGATATTTATAAGGACACCGGACATCCGTCCGAAGTGGCGCAGCGTTACGGCTTCGATTCGCTTGCGGGTACGCACCTGGTGGGCCATACGCGGATGGCAACCGAATCGGCTGTGACGCCGGCGCATGCACACCCATTTACCGCGGGCGAAGATTTCTGCCTCGTGCATAACGGATCGCTTTCGAATCCGAATAGCATCCGCCGAAAACTGGAACCATTGGGCATCAAGTTCGAAACCGACAATGACACCGAAGCTGCTACGCGCTTTCTCGAGTGGCGTCTGCGCGAGGGCGATGATCTCGAAACCGCCGTGCAGAAGGGCTTCGAGGAGCTGGATGGCTTTTACACGTTTTTAATGGGCACGCGCGATCAGCTTGCTCTGGTGCGCGATGCGTTCGGCTGCAAACCGGCAATCGTCGCGGAAACCGATGACTACGTTGCGATCGCATCCGAGTTTCGCTCGCTTGCGAAGTTGCCCGACGTGAAGAATGCCAAGTTGTTCGAACCGATGCCGCACGAGCTCTACATATGGAAAGTGCAATGACCGCTCGGAACATCACCGAGGACAAGGCGTTCGATCTCGCGCAAACCAGCGTGCGCGAGCTGAACGATTGGCTGCATAACGGCTTGCAGGATGACGGTGTTTCGCACGTCGATGTTCTCAATCCCGAGGGCGCGCATAACATCGCGGTTGGCATCAACGCGGCGGTGACGATCGACGTCCGCGGGCACGCGGGCTATTACTGCGCGGGTATGAACAAGTTCGCCGACATCACCATCCACGGCAATGTCGGTTGGGGCGTTGCCGAGAACATGATGTCCGGTAGCGTGCGCGTGAAAGGTTTCGCATCCGAGGCGGCCGGCGCGACTGGGCATGGCGGCTTGCTGGTCATCGAAGGGGATGCATCGCTTCGCTGCGGCATATCGATGAAGGGCATCGATATCGTCGTCGGCGGACGCGTGGGCGATTTTTCCGCGTTTATGGCGCAGGCCGGCACGCTAGTGATTTGCGGCGACGCCGGCGACGCATTGGGCGACTCAATTTACGAAGCGGTGATCTACGTGCGCGGAGAGCTCAAATCGCTCGGCGCGGACGCGCAAATCGAACCGATGAGCGATCAAGACAAGCAGAAATTGCGCGGGCTTCTGCAACGCGCCGGCTTCGACCACGCACCCGAAGAATTCAAACGCGTCGCATCCGGTCGTACGTTGTATCACTGGAACGCGGACGCAAATCAGGAATATTGAGCTTCGAGGGACTAGGGCCTGGGGGCTCGGGACTAGGGAAATCAACTGCGCGCGCTTTGCGCTGTTCCCCCAGCTCCCAGTCCCAAGCCGCTAGCCCCTTCCGAGAGGGAAACACATGACTGCACCTGAACATCCGATCCATCTGCGGCTTGAAGAGAGCGCGGGATTCGATCGCAAGATCATCGATTACATTCAGCACGCGGCAGCCACTGGCTTGTACGAAATTCGTGGGCTGGGGGCGAAGCGGCGCGTTCCGCACTTTGACGATCTCGTCTTCCTTGCTGGTTCTGCGTCGCGTTATCCGCTCGAAGGATATCGCGAGAAGTGCACGACAAAGACCGTGCTCGGAACGCGCTTCGCGAAAAATCCGATCGAGCTGGCGATTCCGATCACATTCGCCGGCATGAGCTTCGGCTCGCTGTCGGCGAACGTTAAGGAAGCGTTGGGGCTTGCGGCGACCGAGCTTGGCACTTCAACGACAACCGGCGATGGCGGCATGACGCAAGAGGAACGGCGCTCTTCGACGACGCTGGTCTATCAATGTCTGCCGTCGCGCTATGGCTTCAATCCTGACGATGTGCGCAAGGCCGACGCGATCGAAGTAGTCATCGGTCAAGGCGCAAAACCGGGTGGCGGTGGCATGCTGCTCGGACAGAAAGTCAGTGCGCGTGTCGCGTCGATGCGTACGCTGCCGGTCGGCATCGATCAGCGCTCTGCCTGTCGTCATCCGGATTGGACCGGTCCCGATGATCTGGTCATCAAACTGAACGAGTTGCGCGAAATCACGGATTGGAAGGTGCCGATCTTTATCAAAATCGGCGCGACACGTACGTTCAACGACGTGAAGCTGGCGGTACATGCCGGCGCTGATGTGGTCGTCGTCGACGGCATGCAGGGCGGCACCGCAGCGACGCAGACTGTGTTCATCGAGCACGTCGGCATTCCTACGCTGGCTGCGGTTCGGCAAGCAGTCGATGCGTTGGAAGACATGAATATGAAAGGCGAAGTCCAGCTGATCGTGTCCGGCGGAATCCGCACCGGCGCCGATGTCGCGAAAGCGTTGGCATTGGGGGCGGACGCCGTGTCGATCGGTCAGGGTGCGCTGCTCGCATTAGGCTGCAACAGCGAAACGTACATTCAGAACGGGCAGCATCATCTCGCACTGAACGATTACGAGAAGCTCGGAACGCGCCCGGGCTATTGTCATCACTGTCAGACCGGCAAATGTCCGGTTGGAATTACGACGCAAGATGCATTGCTGGAACAGCGGCTGGAGCCCGCAGTCGGCGCGCGGAGGCTGCGCAATTACGTGAAGACCATGAATATGGAGCTCACCACTGTGGCGCGCGCGTGCGGAAAATCGAACGTGCATCATCTTGAGCGCGAAGACCTCGTCGCACTGACCGTGGAAGCTGCGGCAATGGCTCGCGTACCGTTGGCGGGAACGAACTGGATCCCAGGCGCGGGCGCATGAGGCAATGCAATTGTAGCGCTCTGATTGCGCACCGCGCGCGTTGGCGTCGCGCCATCTAACGAATAGATGGGCAATGTGGTGAAACGGAAAGACCAGAGTAAATCCGGTGGGACAAAAGCGTCGCCACCTCACACGGCGATAGAGCCCAGACTCGCTCCAGAGGCGAACGACAAGCGGCTCGAATGCCACATAGGCAACGTGATCCGCCAGCTGCGCCAGCAGCAGCGGCTGACCATTGCGGACATTTCAGCGCAAGCAAAGATCAGTCGAGGGATGCTGTCGAAGATCGAGAATGGCCAGGCGGCAACCAGCCTCGATACACTCGGCAAGCTCGCGAAAACCCTCGGGGTGTCGATCGCGCAGCTGTTTCGGGACTACGACGTTCCAGGCGGTGGAGCACAGGTCGTGAAGAACGGCGAGGGAATGGAGGTGGTGCGGCGTGGAACGCGTCGCGGTCATACCTACAATCTGCTGGCTTACGACCGCGGCCCGCGCCGGTCATTCGAACCATTTCTGATCACCATGGATGACGACAGCGAGTCTTACCTTAGCTTCGAGCACCCGGGCACCGAATTCATCTACATGCTCACGGGCAAGATCGAATATCGTCATGGGAAGCAAACCTATCTGCTCGAGCCGGGTGATTCTCTTACGTTCCGCGGCGACGTTCCCCACGGCCCCGAACGTTTGGTTACAGTGCCCATCACGTTTCTCTCCATCATCATCTACGGGTCGGACGATCAACGCTGATCGTTCGTCCGTTCAATCGACATCCTGCTGGCGTGCATCTCGCGCGCGCTGAGATAATGCGACCTCATTCGGCGTCGGGAGAGCTACATGAAGGTTGCCATCATCGGTACGGGAGCGATGGGCTCCGTATATGCCGCGTTGCTCGGAAATGCAGGTCACGAGATTTGGGCGGTTGATGCGTGGCGCGAGCACATAGACGCGATTCGGGAGCGTGGGCTAAGGTTGGAAGGTGCGTCCGGTGACAAAACAGTTCGGATGCACGCTACGCGTAATGCGGAAGAGGCAGGGAAATGCGATCTGGTGATCATCGCAACGAAAGCGATGCATGTGGAGACCGCGGCGCAATCTGCTAGACCTCTGCTCGGCACTGATACGACGGTATTGTCGATACAGAATGGGCTCGGCGGACCGGACACCGCGGCTCGCGTTCTCGGACGGGAGCGCGTGGTCGTCGGAGTCGTCGGCGGATTTGGCGCGTCGATGAAAGGACCCGGACACGCACATCACAACGGCTGGGAGCTCGTACGACTTGGCGAATTATCCGGACCGATCTCCCCGCGGCTGGAGAAGATCGCTGATCTGTGGCGATCCGGCGGATTCAAGGTGAAATGCTTCGACGATATCGATCAACTCGTCTGGGAGAAATTGATCTGCAACGTGTGCTATTCGGGGACATGTGCAATCACTGAGCGGACCATCATTGAAGTGATCGACGATCCGGATGCGTGGCAAGTTGCGTCCGGCTGCGCGCAGGAGGCGTTCGCTGTGGCGAAAGCCCGCGGTGTAAAGCTCGACATCGAAGACTGCGTCGAATACGTCCGTGCCTTCGGCATGAAAATCCCGAACGCACGCCCATCGATGTTGCTCGATCATATGGCCGGCCGTGCGTCTGAGATCGACGCTATCAACGGCGCGATTCCTCCTGCAGCGAAGGCGCTTGGGTTGAGCGCGCCGTTCAACGAGGTCGTAAGTCATGTCATTCGCGCGAAAGAACGACGGACAGCGGCCAAGCGCAACGTGTAACGAAGGCCTGTGCGTAATCGGGATTGACGCAACAGCAGGGCTGCTATTGTTAGAGCGACCGCCGGGTTCTGCGCGAAGATACGGTGGTACAAACGCACAAGTCTCGTCGTGATTGGGCGTATCTAATTTCGTGTGTACAAAAGCAAAAGCCCCGGTCGGATGGACTGGGGCTTTTGTTCACGGGATAGGGTCCTGACGATGACCTACTTTCGCGCGGTATACCCCGCACT
>JBBRGM010000008.1:0-26561 GCA_038240725.1 Burkholderiales bacterium
ACGCCGTTGGCGTCCGCCTTGAGATTACCGAGATCGCCGGCGTGGCGATGCGGTGCCTGCGGTCCGGCGTGCGTTTCGCTGTGCGGATTGAAGTGGCCGCCGGCGCTCGAGCCGTCGGACGCGCGGCAATCGCCTTTTTCATGAATGTGGAAACCATGCAGGCCCGGTGTCAGTCCGGTCACTCTGGCATCGACCACAACCGCGTTGCCGCTGGTTACGAAATTTACCGTGCCGGCCGCTTGATTATCTTTAGTCGGCGCCAGGGTGGCCGTTGCTGTAGGCGAGCGCAGGCTCATGTTGGAACAGGCGACCAGCACACTGCAACAGGCGATTAGAGCGGGCGATCTGAACATTTATGCTCCTGCGAAGATTCCAGGAAATCGGTAATCGCGGACACGCGGCAGCGCGTCTTTTAGCACCCACCTCATGCGGTGTCAAACGGCTGCGCGGGCGATGTCGAACGACGCCAGCGACCGGATCGAGCGCCGGTTACCCGCTGCTCGCGTTGGTACGTCAGCCCCCGCAACGCTGTTGCCCGACTCGCAGCATTGGTATGCTGGCGAGCGTCGCCAAACTGGAGTTGACCCGCCCCGGTGTCTGAACCCGTTAAGTCGCCAACCCCGCAGGAGCTCGAGCAGGCATTCTCCCTGTTCACCGAGGCGTCCGCTCAACTATCGAGCGCGTATCAGGAGCTCGAGCAGCAAATGGGACGGCTTACCGGCGAGCTGGCGGTGGCCAATGGGGAGCTGCGCCGGCAATACGACGAGAAGGAAGCGCTGTCTCGCCGTCTGTCTCTGTTGCTCGGCGCTTTGCCGGGCGGTGTCGTTGTGCTGGACAGCGCGGGTGTGCTGGTCGAAGGCAATCCGGCAGCCATCGAATTGTTCGGCGGGCCGGTGCTCAATCAACCGTGGACCAGCGTCGCCGCACAGTATCTGGTGACGACCGGAACGCCGCAGGAATGGCGTCTGCGCCGCAGCGACGGCGCGCTGGAACAACGCTGGGTCAGTATCTCCGCCAGCGAGCTCGATCCTGCCGGCGGCCGCGTGTTGCTGTTATCGGACGTGACCGACGCCTATCTGATGCGAGAGCAACTCGACCGGCACAAAAAACTCTCGGCGATGGGCGAGATGGCCGCAGGCCTTGCACATCAGCTTCGCACGCCGCTGGCGACCGCGCTGCTCTACACCGGCAACCTCGCGCGCGCACAACTTTCCGAGGCGGACCGCCAGCGTTTTGCGGAGAAGGCGCTGGCGCGATTGCGCGATCTCGAGCGTATGATCCACGACATGCTGACGTTCGTACGGGGCGCGCCTACCGCTCGTGAAGTCGTCACGCTTGCAGACTTGGTGCACGAGCTTACCCAGGTAATGGAGCCTCTGATGGCGCAGCAGGATGTCCGTCTTCGCGTGGCGGTGCGCAGTCCGAATGCCGTGCTCAGCGGCAACCGCAAAGCGCTCAGCGGCGCATTCCTAAATCTGCTGGAAAACGCGCTGCAGGCCAACACCTCCGGCGGCGAAGTCAGTATCGACGCCGATGTCGATGGCGAACGCGTGTTGATACAGGTACGCGATACCGGCAAAGGCATGTTGCCGGAAGTGCAGGAACGTTTGTTCCAACCCTTCTTCACCACACGGGCCGATGGCACCGGCCTCGGTCTCGCGATCGTGCGCACCGTGATCGACACGCACGGCGGCGAAATCGCGGTTTGCTCGTCGCCCGGCGCGGGTACGACCTTCAGCGTGCGCTTGCCCCTCCATCGTGTGCCGGAAGCGCTGGTATGAGCTCGAGCAAGGCGTTGAAGCTGCTGCCGGTGTTGATCGTCGAAGATGACGCGGCGCTGCGCGAAGCGCTGCACGATACCTTGGAGTTGTCGGGCTATGCGGTGATCGAGGCGAGCGATGGCCAGGATGCGCTCGAGCGGCTCGACCGCGAGCGCGTCGGCATCGTGGTTACCGACGTGCAGATGCAGCCGATGGATGGCGAGACGCTGTTGCGCGAGATCAAACGGCGCTTTCCGGCCGTGCCGGTGCTGCTGATGACGGCATATGGCGTGATCGATCGCGCGGTCGCTGCTATGCGAGCCGGCGCCTGCAACTACCTGACCAAACCGTTCGAGCCGGACGTGCTCGTGTCGGAAGTCGCGCGCTGGATGATGCCGGCGGATTTTCACGTCGGCGGCGAGGTGATCGCCGAAGATCCGGCGACGCGTGAAGTGCTCGAGCTGGCCCGTCGCGTCGCAGGCAGCGAAGCCACGGTGCTGCTTACCGGAGAGAGCGGGGTCGGCAAGGAGGTCTTCGCGCGCTTCATCCATGCACATTCCGCGCGCTCCCGGCAGGCCTACGTCGCCATCAACTGCGCAGCGATTCCAGAAAATCTTTTGGAAGCCACTCTGTTCGGATACGAGAAAGGCTCGTTTACCGGCGCGTCCCAGCCCCACGCAGGCAAGTTTGAACAAGCACAAGGCGGCACGCTGCTGCTGGACGAGGTGTCGGAGATGCCGTTGCAGCTGCAGGCGAAGCTGCTGCGGGTGCTGCAAGAGCGCGAAGTCGAACGGGTGGGCGCGAAGAAGCCGGTGCCGCTCGACGTGCGTGTCATCGCAACCTCGAATCGCGATCTAGAGAGTGAGACGCGGTCCGGCCGCTTCCGCGAAGACCTGTATTACCGGCTCAATGTCTTTCCGCTGCACATACCGCCGTTGCGCGAGCGGCGCGCCGATATCCTGCCGCTTGCGAATCGCCTGCTTCGGCGTGGCTCGGAGGGTCCTCAAACTAAGGCATTTACGTTCTCGCCGGCGGCCAGCGCTGGTTTGACGGCCCATAGCTGGCGGGGTAACATCCGAGAGCTTGAAAACGTCGTGCAACGCGCGATGATTTTGGCGCCGGGCGCCGAGATCGATGTCCATCACCTGTGCTTGCCGAACATCGCGGGTGGAGTGGAAACGCTAGCGCGCGACAGCCGGTCGAACAGCATCACGGTTGCATCGTTTCAGTCGGCCGCCGAAACCCGCGTGCCGATGGATTTGAAATCGCGCGAGCGCGCGCACATCCTGGAAACGCTCGCTGCTACTAAAGGAGTCCGCAAAACTGCCGCAGAGAAGCTAGGCATGAGCGAGCGGACGCTGCGGTACAAGTTGCAGCAGTACCGGCAAGAAGACGCCGGCAAGACCGAGCCGGGAGTTCACGCGGACGAAAATTCCGTAGACGGCTCAAGTACTTAACGTCACCATCCCGTGGCATGGGAATTGCACCGATTGACGTCTTAGTCAAGGGCACCGGCAAATGAACACTCAAGGCATCGACCAACTCCTGCAAGAGCTCAGCAGCCTTGCCACCCGCGCGTCGGGTCAGGAACCGGTCGCAGCGCCAGGCACGCCGGATTTTGGTGACACGCTGAAGGCGGCTTTGGATCAAGTCAGTGGCGCGCAGCAGGATGCGACGCAGTTGACTCAGCAATTCGATCTGAACGCTCCCAACGTCAACTTGCACGACGTCATGATATCGCTGCAGAAGGCCAGCTTGTCGTTTCAGACGATGGTTCAAGTGCGCAACCGGCTGGTCAGCGCCTATCAGGAAATCGTGAATATGTCGGTTTAGCGTGTTCTACGCTAATCGGCTGCATTGATGGCCCAGGCTCCCGGCCAAGGTCTCGCTTCCCTCGCAAGAGGCTTCAACCAACTCAGTAACGCACAGAAGGTCGGCCTCCTCGCCGGCATCGCTGCCGTGATCGCTCTCGCTGCAGTTGCCCTGCTGTGGGTTCGTACTCCCGAATACCGTGTGCTCTATTCCAATCTGTCCGATAAGGACGGCGGCGAAGTATTAGCTTCACTCGGCACGCTGAACATACCGTACAGGATGGCGGATGGCGGCACCGCCATCCTGGTGCCCTCAGGCATGGTGTACGACACGCGCCTGCGGCTGGCGACGCAGGGCTTGCCGAAAGGCAGCGCGGTGGGGTTCGAGCTGATGGAAGCGCAGAAATTCGGCATCAGCCAGTTCGCAGAGCAGGTGAATTACCAGCGCGCTCTGGCGGGTGAATTGTCGCGAACCATCCAGGCGCTGGCACCTGTGCAATCGGCACGCGTTCATCTCGCCATTCCGCGTCCGACGGTATTCGTGCGCGAGCAGCTGAAACCGAGCGCGTCCGTGCTCGTCAGCCTCTACGCAGGGCGCAGCCTCGACGAAGCGCAAGTTACCGCGATCCAGCATCTGGTCGCCTCGAGCGTGCCGGAGTTGATGGCGCGCAGCGTGACGGTCGTGGATCAGGTCGGCAATCTGCTGACAGGCACGAGCGAAGGCGTGCAACAGGCTGGCGGCCTCGATGCCTCGCAACTCAAGTACGTGCATGCAATCGAAGCCGCCTATGTAACGCGGATCGAGAATATTCTGCAGCCGATCGTCGGGCGCGAGAACGTACGTGCACAAGTTGCTGCCAACCTCGACTTTTCCTGGGCAGAGCAGACCTCGGAGACGTTTCGACCGAATCCCGGTGCGCAGGAGCAGACGCTGCGCAGTCAGCAGACGGTCGAGACCACGAGCAGCAATCCAGTGGCGCCGTCCGGTGTACCGGGAGCGCTCTCGAACCAGCCGCCGGGCGCCGCCAACGCGCCGTTGACTTCGCCCAGCGCCGCGCCTGCGACCTCGACTTCGACTTCGACAACCCCCAGTCAGGCCTCGACCAACTCTCATCGCGAGAATACGGTCAACTACGAAGTCGATAAAACCATCCGGCACACCAAAAACGAACTCGGTGCGATCAAGCGCTTGTCGGTCGCGGTCGTCGTCAATCAACGGCGAACCACCGACAAGGACGGCAAGATCGTGGTCGTGGCACGGACCGAAGCCGAGATGACGCAAATCAATGAGCTCGTGCGCGAGGCCATGGGCTTCAGTAAAGACCGTGGCGACACGTTAAACGTAGTGAGCACGTCGTTCGATGCGCCGCAAGCGGAAGTACTGACAGCCTCGCAATTTCGTTGGCAGGATTGGATTACGCCAGCCAATCTGGTTGAAGCGGGCAAGTACCTGCTTGGCGCAATCGTGGTCTTGTATCTCTGGTTTGGATTTTTGCGGCCGACGTTACGCGATTTGATGCAGGCAGGGCGGCGAGAAGAGCCCACACTGTCCGGCATGGAAGGTATCGGCACACCGCCGGGCGGAGCGATCCCGCCTGCAGGAGCCGGGGCGCGGGCGCCCGGATACGATGCGGATCTGCAGGCGGTGCAGGACATCGCGCGCACGGATCCGCGTATCGTCGCCAATGTGGTGAGGGACTGGGTAGCGGGCAATGAGTGAGGATGGGGTTCAGCGCAGTGCAATCCTGCTGATGTCGCTCGGCGAGGCCGAAGCGGTGGAGGTGTTCAAGCACCTCGGGCCGCGCGAGGTGCAGAAACTCGGCGCTGCGATGGCTAAAATGAGCAATGTATCGCGCGAGCAAGTGGCGGAGGTGCT
Source organism: Burkholderiales bacterium (assembly GCA_038240725.1). Lineage (GTDB taxonomy): Bacteria > Pseudomonadota > Gammaproteobacteria > Burkholderiales > SHXO01 > SHXO01. Next base: position 5,448 of record JBBRGM010000008.1, read on the forward strand.
GCGCGACTTCCGTGAGGAAGCGGATCAGCAAAGTAATGTCGGTGGCGCGACTCCGGAATATCTGCGGAGCGTACTGACGCGCGCGCTAGGCGACGACAAAGCCGGCCAGCTGATCGATCGTATCTTGCAGGGCAACGACAATTCCGGGATCGAAAGCCTAAAATGGATGGACTCGGGCGCGGTCGCCGAGCTGATCAAGAATGAGCACCCGCAGATCATTGCGACCATTCTCGTGCACCTCGAGCCCGATCAGGCCGGCGAGGTACTGGCGTCGATGGTCGAGCGCTTGCGCAACGATGTAATGCTGCGGATTGCCACGCTGGAAGGCGTGCAGCCCTCGGCAATGCGCGATCTCAACGAGGTCTTGGCGCAAGCGCTTTCCGGCGCCGACAAAGTCAAGCAGAGCGCAAAAGGCGGCGTCGAGACCGCGGCCGACATATTGAATAACCTCGGCGCCACTCTGGAGGCGTCAGTCACCTCGCATATCCGCGAAGTCGATCCGGATCTCGCGCAGAAGATTCAAGACAAGATGTTCGTGTTCGACAACATTCTTGATCTCGACGATCGCGGCATCCAGTTGCTGCTGCGCGAGGTGCAATCGGAAACACTGGTAGTTGCGCTCAAGGGAACGAGCGATGCACTGCGCGAAAAAGTATTCAACAACATGTCCCAGCGCGCGGCGGAGATGTTGCGCGACGATCTGGAAGCGAAAGGACCGGTTCGTCTATCCGAAGTCGAGGCGGAGCAGCGCGAGATTCTGCGCATCGTACGCAGGCTGGCGGAGGAAGGTCAGATCGTGATGGGCGGCAAGGGCGAAGAAGGTCTTGTCCAATAGGATCATCCCGAAGGAAATGGTGCGCGCCGTGCGCAAGGCCGAGATGCTCGACCTCTCGGCGCCGCGCTCGGAGGGTAGTGCGCTGCGCAGCCCGATTCGCGCCGACGCCAAGCCGCCACCGCCGCCCGATCTCGTGGCAATCGAGCGCGCGAAGCTCGAGGTGGCGCGGTCGGAGGGCTACGCCGCAGGTGTTACCGCAGGCAGGACCGAGGGGGAAGCCAACGTCGAGAGCGAGCGCGCGGCGTTGCACGGATTGATCGCGTCGCTCAATCAACTTGTGCACGACTTCGAGCAGGGTCTGGCGGACGAGGTGTTGTCGATGGGTCTGGAATTGAGCAAGCTGATCGTGCGCGATGCGATCAAGGTAAAACCTGAGATCATCCTCGGTGTGATCCACGAAGCGATCTCGAGCTTGCCCGGATTGGACGAACAGACCGCCATCCACGTCAATCCTGCCGATGCCGCACTTCTTCGCGATATCGGCAAGTCCGACCAGGCGCTGGCGGAGCTCTCCTGGAAGGTGATCGAGGACCCGCAGGTCGAACGTGGCGGCTGCCGGCTGGAAACCGCGACCACCGAGGTCGACGCAACCTTGGAAACGCGCTGGCGCCGCGTTATCGCGGCGCTGGGCCGCGACGATGCATGGGTGGAAAGCGCGACGTGATGTCGGCGTAGAACGCACTCGGCCCGCCATGACTAAAACCCGTCGTTGGCATCGTTATTTCGAAGACTGCAAGACCGCTGCACGCGCGAGCCAACCGCTTAGCGTGAGCGGTCGCCTGACCCGCGTTGCCGGCCTCGTGATGGAAGCGGTTGGCCTCAAGATCCCAGTCGGCAACAGCTGTTTTATCTTGACCCCCGCCGGTCAGCGCGTCGATGCAGAGGTCGTCGGGTTTTCCGGCGAGCGTTTGTTCTTGATGCCGTCCACGGATATCTACGGGCTTAAACCGGGCGCGCTCGTCGTCCCCATCGATCCCGCAGTATCGCGCGTGCCGCAACTCGGCGAGGATTTCAAACCGCGCCGCCGGGCTGAGGATCGCGCGAAGCAAGTGCCGGTGGGTAATGCGCTGCTGGGGCGCGTCGTCGACGGCGCCGGCCGCGCGCTGGACGATCTCGGCGCGCTCATTGCAGATCGCTATGTACCCCTGCATAGCCGTCCGATAAATCCACTTTCTCGCGAACCGATCCGAGTCGTGCTGGACGTCGGCGTGCGCGCGATCAACACCCTGCTCACCGTAGGACGCGGACAGCGACTGGGGTTGTTCGCGGGCAGCGGCGTCGGCAAGAGCGTGCTGCTCGGCATGATGGCGCGCTATACCGCAGCGGATATCGTGGTGGTCGGCTTGATCGGCGAGCGCGGACGCGAAGTGCGCGAATTCGTCGAAGGCATTCTCGGCTCGGAGGGACGCGCGCGCTCCGTTGTCGTGGCAGCGCCCGCAGATTCGCCGCCGCTGCTGCGCCTGCATGGCGCGTCGTACGCGACTGCGGTTGCCGAATATTTTCGCGATCAGGGCAAGCATGTATTGCTGATCATGGATTCGCTGACGCGATTTGCAATGGCCCAGCGTGAGATCAGCCTGGCGATCGGCGAGCCGCCGGCGACGAGAGGCTACACGCCCTCGGTGTTCGCTAAGCTGCCGCAGTTGGTCGAGCGCGCGGGAAACGGCGCGGATGGTCGCGGCTCGATCACAGCGTTCTACACGGTACTCACCGAAGGCGACGATCAGCAGGATCCGATCGCGGACTCGGCGCGCGCGATTCTCGATGGCCACATCGTGCTCACGCGCGATCTGGCAGATCAGGGTCACTATCCCGCTATCGATATCGAAGCGTCGATCAGCCGCGCAATGACTGAGCTGCTCAGCGCGGAGGACCTGGAAGCGGCACGCGCGTTCAAGCAGCTGTTCTCATCGTACCGCCGCTCGCGCGATCTGATCGCGGTCGGCGCGTACGTGCGCGGAACCGATCCGCTGCTCGACCGCGCGATCGTTTTGTATCCGCGGCTGATGGCGTTCCTGCAGCAGAATCTGCACGAGCAATCCACGGTGGAAGACGGACGCCGACGTCTGCGGGAAGTGCTCGCCGGTTGACATGGCTGAGTTTCGCCTGCAGGTCCTGCTCGATCTCGCCCATCGCCGTCTCGATGCGGCCACTACTGAATTGCAGCGACTGCGCGGCAACTGGCAGAGCGCGCAAGACAAGCTGGAGCAACTCAAGAATTATGAATCGGAGTACGCGGCCTCGCTGGAAAAGCGTCTGGCCGACGGCATCGGGGTGCCGCAGCTCAACGACTATCGGTTATTTCTCACCAAGCTCGCCACTGCGATCGCCGCCCAGATGGAGGAGGTCAAGCGTCGCCAGAAGTTGTGGGAAACCGAGCACGTGAGCTGGCTCGCGCTAAGACAGAAACAGCAGGCACTCGAAGTGCTGGGAGAGCGGCATATAGCTGCCGAAGCCATGCTGGAAACCAAGCGCGAGCAAAAGCAGCAGGACGAATTCGCGTCGCGGGCCGGCAAGGCGAAGCCTTTGCGGGACTGAGGGCGTCGCGGTTGCGGCGTCTTTTGGGGCTGGCGCCGGTGTTTTAGATCGTGGCACAGGCTTTGCAATTAGAGCGCCATTGCCACCTCATTCGACGAGATCACATGTCCGCGCTGCCTCCTGTTTCCACCGCCAACGCAAAGCCTGCCGCCGCACATGGACAGGCATCCAACGCGAGTCCAGAGCCCGCAGATGAAGGCGTCTCGTTCAATGCCGTATTAGACGCACAACTCAGCGGCGCGCCCACGCGTTCTGTAGCCGCTCCGGTGGTGCTGCAAGATGATCCGTTAGCCGGGAAAGCGGCGTCCAGCAAGGCCGACGGCACAGACGATGCCGCCGTAGTGATCGATCTGTCGGCGCTGATACCGGTGGTAACCAACGTTCCAGTTGCAGCCTTAGCGAACGTCGCACCGGATGCCGAAGCGGCGGAAGGCGATGCCATAACATCCATCGCGACCTCCGCTCTGCCGATCAAGGCAACCGAAGCGCAATCCAAGACCGTGAGTGCCGAGCCGGTTGTTGCAGCGATTCCGGACACCGCGAAGACGGCAACAGCGGCGGCAAGTCTTGCCGCCGATGCGAAAGCGTTGCCGGTTGCCGCGGAAGACTTCAAGCGGCCCGTCCTCACCGATGGCGATACGCAAATGCCGCCGACCCAGTCGGACATCAATGCAGTTGCGACGCCGACACGCGAAACGCGCGTCGCCGATCTGCAGCAGCCGCAGGCGACTGCGTCCATTCCGGGAACGGTCGGCGAAACGCGCTGGTCCGAGGCGCTGTCGCAGCGGGTCGTATGGATGGCCGGCCAGCAGATGCAATCGGCCTCTTTCCACGTCGAGCCGCCGCAGCTCGGTCCGATCGAAGTACGCTTGTCGATCAGCAACGATCAAGCGAATCTGCTGTTCACCGCACCGCACGGCGTAGCGCGCGATGCGATTCAGGCGTCCCTGCCGAAGCTGCAGGAAATGCTGGCCGAGAGCGGTCTCACGCTTGGCAACGTCTCGGTCGGATCGCAGACGCCGCAAGGCCAACCTGACCCGGGCAATCACGCTCAGCGATTCGCGTCCGACAACGACCGATCGTTCGGCACGGCGTTGGTCAGTCCGATCGGCGGCCTCGGCGATTCCGCAACCGCCATGCGGCGCAGTGTGGGGCTGGTCGATCTATTCGCCTGACGCGCTCGCGTTCGATTTGCACCACGTGCGAGGCGATCTCAAACATCGCTTCGCGGCTTGCTTAGTTCCTAGAGACCACCTAAACTTCCGTCCATAACGCCGTTGTTTTTCTTAGGTTTGTGGTGGCTTGTCAGAAGGTGACCTGGGATCTCGCTGGAGAGATTGCGCTTTGCGCCGTTATCCCCCTCGTAGCTCACCTGAAACGCCCCCACACCGAGGAACTTATGGCCAAACCCAAGGAAGCGCCGGCAGCGGATGCGCCAGCTGCTGCCGCACCCAACAAAAAGAAACCCATGATGATGGTGGCTATCGCTGCCGTCGTGGTCCTTGGTGGGGCAGGTGGATGGTACTTCCTCGGGCACAAGAGTTCGGGGCACGAGGCGTCGACCAAGGCCAAGCATGAGGGCCCGCCGATCTTTACCTCGATGGAGCCATTTGTAGTCAACCTGGCCGGCGATTCGCAGCATTACCTGCAGGTCGGAATCGATCTGCGCGTGAACGACAACTCGGTGACCGATCAGATCAAGCAGCACCTGCCCGAGGTACGCAACGGCATATTGTTGCTGCTGTCGAGCAAGACGGTCGACGACCTCGCGGGGGTCGAGCAAAAAAATTATCTGCGTGCGCAAATACGCGAGGTCGTGAACAAACCGCTGGGGGTGCACACTCCGGCGAAGTCGCCTCCTGTAAAGCTCAAGCCGGGCGAAGAAGGCGGTGCGGGGGAAGCGCAAGCGGCGGTGGCCGCAACCAGCGGCACCGCAGCCGTGCCCGAGCCGGAAGCGAAAGACAAGCCGGAGAAGCCGGGAGAGGTGCACGCGGAGGAAGCACAAGCCGGCGTGCTCGACGTTTTACTGACATCATTCGTGATTCAGTGATGTAACAGCGAGGGTTTGCATGGCCGACGATATTCTGTCGCAGGAGGAAGTCGATGCGCTGCTGCGTGGCGTAAGCGGCGACAGCGAGGAACCCGCCGGCCCGGCCGAGACGTCTGCTGCGAAACCCTACGATATCGGCCGGCAGGAGCGCATCGTTCGCGGTCGCATGCCGACGCTCGAGCTCATCAACGAGCGGTTTGCGCGCCTCTTGCGCGTGGGCTTCTACAACTTAATGCGCAAGAACGCCGAGATCTCCGTCGGTCCGGTGCGCGTTCTCAAATACAGCGAATTCATTCGCAATCTCGTCGTACCCACCAATCTCAATGTCGTCCACGTAAAACCGATGCGCGGCTCGGCGCTCATGATTTTCGAGCCGACGCTCGTGTTCCAGGTGGTCGATAACCTGTTCGGCGGCAGCGGCCGTTTTCATACGCGTGTCGAAGGGCGCGACTTCACAGCCACCGAGATGCGTATCATCCAGCGCATGCTGCAGATCGCATTCACCGAGCTGGAAGCATCGTGGAAGCCGATCTATTCCCTATCGTTCGAATACGTACGATCGGAAATGAACACGCAATTCGCGAGCATCGCAACGCCGACCGAAGTCGTGATCGCATCCACTTTCAGCATCGATCTGGGCGCCGGCGGCGGCGATTTTCACGTCTGTATGCCCTATGCTATGCTGGAACCGATCCGAGACATCATCTACAGCAGCGTGCAAGCGGATCGCGCGGAAGCCGATGCGCGTTGGGTTTCGCTGCTGTCGAAGCAAATCAACGTTGCTGAGGTGCAACTCGTCGCCAATCTTGCGCACGCGCAGATTACGGTCGGCGAATTGATGGCGCTGCAGCCGGGCGATGTTGTCGCACTCGATCTACCGGAAGTGATTGTCGCCGAGGTGGACCATGTTCCGGTCTTCGAATGCCGCTATGGCGTGACGAATGGCCAATACGCGCTCAAAGTCAGCAAGATTACCGGCAGCATGGTCGATGAGTCGGGGAAACGGTAATGGCAGACGACAATCCTGATTTGAGCGCGGACGATTGGGCCGCCGCGATGGCGGAACAGGAAACCTCGACCGCGGCCGCCGCGCCGGTTGCGCAAGCCAATGTGTTCCCCGAGCTGTCTGCGGACGCCTCACCCGGCGTGCCGTCCGGCCGTCTCGACATGATCATGGATATTCCGGTGCAGCTGACCGTCGAGCTCGGCCGCACCAAGATTGCTATTCGCAATCTGCTGCAGCTCGCGCAAGGCTCGGTCGTCGAGCTCGATCAGCTCGCAGGCGAACCGATGGACGTCTTAGTAAACGGCTGCCTAATCGCGCAGGGCGAGGTGGTCGTCGTGAATGAGAAATTCGGCATCCGTCTCACCGATGTGATTGCCCCTGAAGAGCGCCTGCGTCGTCTCAACCGATGATCGGCGACGCGGAGCGGAAACGTGCGCTCCTTGCGCCGCCTCGAATGGAACTGATCGAACAATCGCGCGCCTGGTATGCAGCTCCGGAAATCTTTCGCAGCGTGCGCAACCGTGGCGGTTGATCCACGCATTGCGCCGCGCGCGGCGCGGTCTGTCCCGGATGTGCTTTTGTTCTTCGGTTGTTCATCGATGGCATTCGGCGCCGACGCTCCGCCTCCCGTCTCCAGTCTTCCAGCCGTAGGCTTTGTGCAGGTCGCAATCGCGCTGGCTCTCGTGCTCGCAGCGATCGTCTTGTTCGCCTGGCTGCTGCGGCGCTGGGTGCCGGGCTACAAAGCAGCGGGCGGCTTGTTGCGGGTGGTGGCGGGCGTGATGATCGGCCCGAGAGAACGGCTGGTGCTGGTGGAGCTCGAGGACACGTGGCTGCTGGTCGGCGTCGCGACCGGCGGAGTAAGTCTTTTGCATACGATGCCGAAGCCGCCGAATGCACCGACGACATCTTCGACGCTGACCGGCGATGCGTTCTCCCGCATCGTCAGGCAGGCGATCGTCAGGCGGCGGGGCAACTGAATGCGTTGGCTTGCAGCGCTGCTGTTGATTTTGTTGATGAGCAGTCCGCAAGCGCAGACGGCATTGCCGGCAGTCACGGCAACGCCGACTACCGGCGGTGGGCAGACCTACTCGCTCACCGTGCAGACGCTGCTGTTCCTCACCTCGCTCACGTTTTTACCCGCGATACTTTTGATGATGACTTCGTTCACGCGAATCATCATCGTGCTCTCGTTCGTTCGCCAGGCGCTGGGCACATCGCAGGCGCCGCCCAATCAAGTGCTGGTGGGGTTGTCGTTGTTCTTGACCTTCTTCGTGATGTCGCCCGTGCTCGAGCGCATTTACAACGAGGCGTATACGCCATTTTCCGAGCGCCGCATCAGCTTCAACGATGCGATCGAGCGCGGGGCGGTGCCGTTGAAGACATTCATGCTGCGGCAAACGCGGCAAAGCGATCTGGCACTATTTGCTAAGCTCGCAAATCAGCCGGAGCTGCAAGGTCCGGAAGAAGTACCGCTGAAAATTCTAGTGCCGGCCTACATTATCTCCGAGCTGAAGACGGCGTTTCAGATCGGCTTCGTAATCTTCATCCCATTTCTCATCATCGACATGGTGGTCGCCAGCGTGCTGATGTCGATGGGGATGATGATGCTCTCGCCCGTGATCATTTCGCTGCCGTTCAAGCTCATGCTGTTCGTATTGGTCGACGGCTGGAATCTCTTGATCGGCTCGCTCGTGCAAACGTTCTACACCTAGGAATCGATCCGCATGAACCCGGAAATGGTGATCAACCTGATTCAACAGAGCATGGAGGTCGCCATCCTGTTGTCGGCACCGCTGTTGTTGACAGCGCTCGTCACCGGTCTGCTCATCAGCATCTTTCAAGCCGCGACCCAGATCAACGAGATGACGCTCTCGTTCATCCCGAAGCTGCTCGCAATTTTCGTGGTGATGGTGCTCGCGGGGCCCTGGATGATTTCGGTCATGGTCGATTTCACTCGCCGTTTGATCACGAGCCTGCCGAGCATGATCGGCTGACGGCGTTCGATGATCAGCATTACGACGGCGCAGTGGTACGCGTGGATCGCCGCCTTCGGGTGGCCTTTTTTTCGCGTTCTCGGATTGATCATCTCCGAGCCGATATTGGGCAACGCCAACATTCCTTCGACGACGAAGATCGGTCTGGCGGTGTTCATCACGCTGGTGCTCGCGCCTGTGCTGCCGCCGATGCCGGCAGTCGATCCCGCGTCGGCCGCCGGGATCTTTATCGCGATTCAGCAATTGCTGATCGGCCTGGCAATCGGCCTCACTTTGCGTGTTGCGCTCACCGCCGCAGAGACTGCCGGTCAGCTCATCGGATTGCAGATGGGCCTTGGCTTCGCGGTATTTTTCGACCCGCAAAGCAGCGCGCAGACCGCGGTCATGGGACAGTTCGTCGGCCTGTTTGCGATGCTCACGTTTCTGGCGATGGATGGCCATCTGATGGTACTGACGGCGCTGGCGCGAAGCTTCGCCGCATTGCCGATCTCGCTGCAACCGGTTGCGTCCGGCGGTTTCCTCATGCTTGCGCGAAGCGGCGGTGAGATTTTTCGCACGGGCCTGCTGATCTCGCTGCCCGTCGTAACCGCGTTGTTGATCGCCAACATAGCGGTGGGAATCATGACGCGAGCGGCACCGCAGCTCAACGTCTTCGCGGTAGGCTTTCCGATCACGCTGGCGGTGGGCTTTTTCGGACTCTGGCTCGCCACGCCGTTCATGGGCCCCGCAATTCAAAGCTTGTTCGAACAGGCGTTGATCGCGACGATGCGCGTTGCCGAACAGTTCGCCTCGATCCCGTCGCCAGCGCGCTGACCGTGCCGCACGATCTTGAATCGCCGTCCGATTGGGTGTCTCGTTTTGCGCCTCTCATCGCGCCAGGAGAGCGAGTGCTGGACCTGGCGTGCGGGCCTGGGCGCCACGCACGCTTGCTCGCGAGCCGCGGTTATCGCGTCATCGCCGTCGATCGTGATGCGCAGGCGCTGGCGTCGCTGGATGCATGCGATGGCGTCGAAGTCATGCAAGCCGATCTCGAAAATGACGTATGGCCGCTGCACGAGCAACGCTTCGCCGGCGTGATCGTCGCCAACTACCTACATCGGCCACTGCTGCCGCGCTTGTTGCAGGCCCTGCTGCCAAGTGGCGTGCTCATCTATGAAACGTTCGCCGCCGGCAACGAACGCTACGGCCGGCCAGCCAATCCGAAATTTCTGCTGCAGCCCGGAGAACTGCTGCGGCTGGCTTACGGTCATCTGCGTATCGTGGCGTATGAGGATGTGTACAGCGATAGTCCACGGCCAGCGATGATCCAGCGCATTTGCGCCGTAGCCGACAGCGGTTTGCGCGAGTGAGAGGCACGCGCAGGCTCGACGGGTTGCGACACCGTGCTCGTGAGTTCCAAATCGGGCGCGACGGTATTGGAACGATTGCGCTAAACTTGTGCCCCAATTAAACGGCCGCCGCTTTTTCCCCTCTGCTACTCAGCGTTCCGGGACGCGAAACGGGGATCCACAGCGACGAGTCCGGCGGCGCATTCACGGAGACAAGCACTATGTTGAAGGGCAGTCTGGTTGCCATCGTCACTCCGATGTTCGAGGACGGCAGCCTGGACCTTGACGCCATGCGGCGGCTGATCGATTGGCATATCGCCGAGGGCACCGATGGCATCGTCGTGGTCGGTACCACAGGCGAGTCGCCGACGGTAGACTTCGAAGAACACTGCGGTTTGATCGAGACCACTGTCAAGCATGTCGCCGGCCGAGTGCCGGTCATTGCAGGCACCGGTGCGAACTCCACCAGCGAGGCGATCGAGTTGCAGGCGTTCGCGAAAAACGCCGGCGCCGACATCGCGTTGTCGGTCGTGCCGTACTACAACAAGCCGACGCAGGAAGGGCTGTACCGGCATTTCAAAGCGATCGCCGAAGCGGTCGACATCCCCATGATCATGTATAACGTACCCGGACGTACCGTGTGCGATATGCAGACCGACACGGCACTTCGGCTGGCGCAAGTGACCAATGTCATCGGCATCAAGGATGCGACAGCAAACCTCGAGCGCGGGTCCGATCTGATTCGTCGCGCACCGAAAGGCTTCGCTATTTACAGCGGCGATGACGCCACTGCGGTGAGTCTGGTTCTGCTCGGCGGCGATGGCGTCATTTCGGTTACTGCGAATGTTGCTCCGGCGCTGATGCATGAGATGTGCGTTGCAGCGTCCGCCGGTGAATTGGCGAAGGCGCGTTCGATCAACAACAAATTGCTCGGCTTGCACCGACACTTATTCGTCGAAGGCAATCCGATTCCGGTGAAATGGGTGCTGCAAGAGATGGGATTGATCCAAGGCGGCATTCGGCTTCCGCTGACGCCGCTGTCCTCTTCATTTCACGACCTTCTCCGCGGTGCGATGGAGCAGGCGGGAATTGCACTTCGCGCCCCGGTCACTTAAAGCTGCTTTCTTTGCATAGCCTATGAACTCACTGTCCTTCAAGTCCGTCATTATGGTTTCGGCATTTCTGGCCGGCTGTTCCGGTGCGGCTTTGGAAACCAAGAAACTCGACTACAAATCGGAGAGCCAGCAGGTACGGCCGCTGGAAATTCCCCCCGATCTGACTTCGCCGAGCGCGAATGATCGTTACGCAGTTCCCGATACCGGTGCAGCGACCTACTCAGAATACAAGGAAGGTCAGCCGGTGCAAACGGCCGGTGCGCAATCCGTGCTGCCGCAGGCGAACAAGGCGCGCATCGAGCGCGCCGGCAGCCAGCGCTGGCTGGTGGTCGATGGGCCGCCCGAGAAAGTTTGGCCGGTGCTGAAGGAGTTTTGGCAGGAGATGGGCTTCATCGTACTTTCCGAGAGCTCCGAGACCGGCATCATGGAAACGGACTGGGCCGAAAACCGCGCGAAAATTCCACAGGGCATGGTGCGAAACATCGTCGGCAAAGTGATCGATCAAGCGTACTCGACACCGGAACGCGACAAGTTCCGTTCCCGCATGGAGCGCGGTCAGAAAGCCGGAACCACCGAGGTATACGTCACGCACCGCGGGATGTACGAGATGTACGTGAAGGATGCAAACCTGCGCCAGACCGGGAGAACAGTGTGGCAGCCACGCCCGGCGGATCCTGAGCTCGAAGCGGAAATGCTGCAGCGGCTGCAAGCCAAGTTCGTGGGCGACCAGGCGGTGCAAACCGCGAAGGCGGGGGCGGCGCCGGGAGCGAATGCCGGACCGACCGAGCCGCGCGCGCAAGTCAGCAAGGCGGAAGGTCAGCCGGTGCTGGTGATGAAAGACGATTTCGACAGAGCATGGCGGCGGGTCGGTCTATCGCTCGATCGGCTCGGCTTCGCGGTGCAAGATCGCGATCGCTCCAACGGCTTGTACTACGTGAAGTATCTGAACCCGCAGGTCGAGGCGCAGAAGCCTGGCCTGCTTTCGCGCCTGAAGTTCTGGAAAAGCGACGCGCCCAGCAAGGCAGCGGACTATCGCATCGTCGTCGCAGAAGCAAAGGCGGGTACTGAAGTCAAAGTGCAGCAGCCGGACGGCAAGGCCGAGAAATCCGATGCTGCAACGAGAATACTTACCGTTTTGCAGGAAGATCTCAAATAGGGTTCATTCTGATAGACGGCCTGACGCAAGAGCGAGTGACAGCGCCCTGATATGCGCTTCGCCTCGCTCGGGAGCGGCAGCCAGGGTAACGCCCTCTTAGTCGAAGTTGGCTCGACGCGCATTCTGCTCGATTGCGGTTTCGGACTTTCCGATACCACCCGCAGGCTTGCGCGCCTCGGGATCACACCGGACCAGATTTCGGCAATTCTCGTTACGCACGAGCACGACGATCATATCGGCGGCGTGGCGAGATTCGCTCGCAAGCATCGTATTCCGGTCTGGTTGACTGGAGGCACTTTGCGCGGTCTCGAAGCGCTGTTCGATGCCGGCATCGAGTTGTGCTTCATTCGAGGCTATGTGGCGTTCGCGATCGGCGACATCCACGTCGCGCCATTCCCGGTTCCGCACGATGCGCGAGAACCCGCTCAATTCGTATTCAGCGACGGCAATTATCGTCTGGGCGTTCTGACCGACGCAGGCTACGTCACGCCGCACATGCAGCGCTGCTTGCACGGTTGCAGTGGGCTGGTGCTGGAATGCAATCATGACTCCCGCTTACTGAACGAGAGCGACTATCCGCCATCGGTCAAGGTTCGCATCGCGAGCCGCTTCGGCCATCTGGACAACGAGTCCGCGGCGGGTCTGCTCGCCTCGCTGATCGAGGGCAGCCCACTACAGCACGTCGTCGCCGCACACCTGAGTGCGAGCAACAACACGCCGGATCTCGCGCGGCGATCGCTCGCTTCAGTGCTCAGCTGCGATCTAGAATGGATCGGCATCGCAGACCAGCAGAGCGGCTTTGCCTGGCGTGAATTCAGCGGTCGATAGTCTCTGGAAGGCTCGAGCCGCCATCGGTGGCGGCGTCTGGCAATCGAATCGCGGGCCGCCCCGATATCCCTGCCATTCTGAATTTGCGCGGCGAGAAAATTGCAGCCCGGAGAATCCTATTCCGGAGAAACGCCGCCGAAAAGAAGCCGCCGAAAAGAATAGGGCCAGTTCTAGGAACTGGCCCTGGCATCCCCGGAGACCGACTTCGGGTTAGGGCTTCTTTTCTTCCGGAGCCGGCATGGGCGCGGGCGTTGTTGCCGTACCGGAAGTAGCTTCAGGTGCGGGAGTCGGCGCCGGCGTTGGGCTTGGCACGACGACCGGCGCGGGGGGCGGAACTTCTTCCTTCTTACTGCAAGCGGTCAAGGCGACTGCCAGAATTGCACCAATGACGAGGGCGTGTCTCATCTACTTTCCTTAACGATGTCCAGACTGTTGGCGATAGGGTCGAAGTCTTTAAAAGCTTCTCCTCAGAGGCGATTGGCCCCTGGAGAAGCGGGCATATTATCAGATTTGTCAAACAAATCCAGTGCCTCGATCATGCCAATTCCTCTGGCATAGCAATAGGACGTCATAGTCCCAAAGTGGTTCCCGATATTGCGGGCGTCGATGCTTCCCAGATTTCTGCGAAACGCTGGACGAATACGAGCGCGCCTTGCGCGTCGTTGAGCCCCAGCAGGCCGCGTGGACCGTCGTAGTGAAAGCGGTGCACGTAATCGCGATTATCGAGCACGGCGAATGGATCGTAGGCTGCTTTCGCCTGCGGCTCGGTCTCATGAATCTCGATTGCATGGGAAAACTGACGCAGCAAATCTATCAGCCGTGGACAATCGCGCTGCAGGTTGGACGCGTCATGCAAAACGATCTGAACGCGCGCCGCGGAAGGCGCGCGCAGAAGCCTGCGCAATGCAGCCGAGCGCTCGGAGCTGCCAAAAGCAGCGCCGAATTGCTTATCGAATATGCGTAACGTCCGGCCCTCGCGCGCGAGTAGTGTGTCGATCGCAGCCTCGTATTCGTCGCGTCCGTTAAGCTTGCGGAGCTCGGGTTCGTGCAGGTCGCTCATGGTTCTAACCTCCGAGATTGGCGCGGCGAGGGCGTATGCGCAGCCAGCCGGCTTCGTACCATTCGTGCAAAAGCGTAACCAGCCCGCGCTGCGAGGAATCGAGCGTCGCGAGCGAGCGTCGATCGGCGAGTTGGCGCAACGTCTCACGTGCGCGGCCCTTGATGTGGGTCGCGTCGCCGTTGATGAAAAAGCGATCGCCCTGGTAGAGCATCTGCGTTTTTGCTTCGAGTGCGACGCCGTTTGCGCGCGCGCGTTCGGCGAAGGTTGCGCGCGTCATGCGCCGCTCCGGCGCAGTGAAGTACACATGCGATTTCGGCTCAGTCAAGTACGCGCCGAGAAACTGGGCGACGTCGTCGGACTTCCAGCGCACCGCTTCGAGCTGCTCGGTAACGCGCTCGAGCATATTGCGGCCGATGCCGGCGGGACCGCGTTGCAGCTTGAGCTCCGGATCTTCGTAGAGACCGGTCAGCTGGATGCGATCCTCCAGGAAGCGAAGAAAATGAATGGCCAGCTCCTGCCAGGCCGGTGCGCGAAACCCAATGGAATACGTCATGCACTCATCGATCGCCACGCCGTTGTGCGCGCAGCGCGGCGGCAGATACAACAAGTCGCCTGGGTCGGTCAACCATTCCTGCTCAGAGCGAAATGTGCGCAACAGCTTGAGCGGTGCGTCTGCGATCAATGAGCGATCCGATTGCTGGCTGATTTGCCAACGCCGCCGGCCACTCCCCTGCAGCAGAAATACGTCGTAGGAGTCGAAGTGCGGACCGACGCCGCCGCCGGGCGGTGCGTAGCTGATCATGAGGTCGTCGAGCCGCGCATAAGGGATGAAGCTGAACCGATCGAGCAGCGCTTGCGCGCCGGGCACGAAATGATTGACGTCGTGCACGAGCAGCGACCAGTTGCGCGGCGGGAGACGCCGCAGGCGTGCGCGTGAGAACGGTCCCTCGGCAGTTTCCCATGTGCGGCCATCGCGCACGACCAGGCGAGAACGAACGTCATCGCGGCAGGCGAGATCGATCAAATCCGTCTTGGATACGATGCCGGCAAAATTCGGAATTGCACCGCGCATGAAAAGCGGCGTCTTCTGCCAATGCCGCGACAGAAAAAGCTGCGGTGAGAGACCGTTCAGGACGGTCGAACGTGATTGGTGTTGCATGCGACTAATTATATTCTTCGAGGGCCGATCCAACCGGCGTCGCACACGCAAACTCGTGCGCAATCGAGTGCCGATCTTGCCGCTCAAATACCTTTCAGACCTAAAAACACGTTAACGTCGCGTAGCCGGTGCACTTGACGTCGCGCCAAACGAAATCAGTTAGAATCGATCCACACTTTCTCGTGGGAGCCAGGCGTTATGTTGAAGGAAGGCGAGGCCGCGCCGGACTTTGACTTGCCGGATCCGGAGATGGAGCTCGTGAGCTTGTCGAGCTTCACCGGCGACAAGAACATAGTCCTGTATTTTTATCCGAAGGACGACACACCTGGGTGCACGCTCGAAGCGATCGCATTCACCGAGCTGGAAGACGCATTTGCCTCGCTTCGCACCGTCGTTCTGGGCGTCAGCATGGACGACTGCATGACGCACGGAACGTTTCGCGACAAGCATGGACTGAGCGTTCAGCTCCTTGCGGACCCAGACGGCGCGGTGTGCACGCAATACGGCGTGCTGCATGAAAAAGAAATCGAAGGTAGAAAAAAAACCGGCATCCTGCGCTCGACGTTCGTCATCGATCGCAACCGCATCCTGCGCCACGCGATGTATGGTGTAGCCCCCAAGGGTCACGCGCAGGAGGTGCTCAAACTGGTCAAGGGACTCAACTAGTGCAGATAGCGAAAAACACCGCAGTATCGATCACCTATGAATTGCAGGGTAAGGACGGCGAAGTGCTCGAGAAAGCCGGAGAGCCGGTCACTTATCTGCACGGCGGCCATGAAGGCATCTTCCCTGCCGTCGAAGAAGCGCTGGAAGGCAAAGAGCCGGGTTATATGTGCCGGGTGGAGCTCGAACCCGATGATGGTTTCGGGGAGTACGACGCAGAGCTCGTACGGTCGGAGCCGCGCGAATTATTTCCAGCCGACGTCAAGGTTGGAATGCAGTTCGAAGGCGGCACCGACGAGTCGGGCGAAAGCCGAGTTTATTCGGTGACCGACATTGCCGACGATAAAGTCATCGTAGACGGTAATCATCCCCTGGCCGGAAAGTCGCTGGTGTTTGCGTGCACGGTACTGGATGTGCGCAAAGCGACTAAGGAAGAACTTACGCACGGCCATGTGCACGGCGCCGGCGGTCATCACCACTAAGCCGATCGAACGAAGCTCAGCCGCCGCGCTTGCCGGTAAGGATGTGGATCAGCGGCTCGTAGCTTTCTTCTCGCGAGAAACGCCAGCTCGCAACCACCACGGCGAGCACGACGAATGCCGTGGTGAACACCAGATCTAATCCAGCCCCCATCTCGGAGGCAGAGCCTGCGCCCAGCGGGCTCAACATCGCGTGCTTGAGCAAATCCACGGCGTAAGTAAATGGATTGAGCATCGAGACTGCTTTTAGCACCGGCGGCAGGTTGTCGATCGGATACAGCGCGCCGCTTAAGAAAAATACCGGAAAGATCACGAAATTCATGATGGCCGCGAAGTTGTCCAGCGTGCGCGTAAACGCCGCGATCAGAATGCCGATGCCCGCACTAGTCAGGCAAGCCATCAGTACCGCGAGCGCCAGCAGCGGATAGTTCATCTTCGAGCTGAGAAATCCCAGCACAGCGAACAAGATCAACAGCAGGACCGATTGCACCAGGCCGGCCAGTGCAGCCGACAGCGTTTTCGCAACAATGATCCAGTGATGCGCGAACGGCGCGATGATCAGCATGCGCATCACGCCAGACTCTTTGTCGTACACCATGGTCAGCGCGGCCAACATTGCCCCGAATAGTGCGGTCATGCCCAGCACGCCCGGCGCGAGAAATTGCTGATAGTCGATACCGTGCGAGCGGCCGAGTACAGTACCGAAACCTGCGCCGATTACGAACAACCAGATCAGCGGGCGCACCATGGCCGAGATCAGCCGCGTGCGCTGACGAAACATCTTGACGACTTCGCGCTCGAGCACGGCGTAGATCGGTCGCAGCATCATCGCGGCGGGGAATTCCAATGAGCGGGCAGGGGCGCGCTGTGTTCGCTATAAAAACGCATGAAGCAGCTCATTGCGCGGCATTCACCCAAAGAAATACGTCGTTCAAATTCGGTCGGCGGATGCGCACGGCGCGAGCGCGTCCCGCGAGCTGCGTTTGCAGAGCGGCGAGCGGCGCAGGGTCGGTGTCAGCGTAGCGAAACATCGATAGATCGCCTTCCTGCAGCGGGATCCCTAAACGTTGCACGGCGGGGTCATTCAGAGCACCGGCTTCCGCACCCTCGATCTCGACGATGTGCTGCGCCAGTCGGTCGACCAGTGCACGCGGCTGACCCTGGTCGACGATCGTGCCGGCTTTGATGAAAGCGACTTGATCGCAGCCGTCGGCTTCTTCCAGATAATGGGTCGTCAGCAGCACCGTCATGCCGGTCTCGCCGCGCAGTCGTTCGATGAAGCGCCAGATCTTGCGGCGATTGGGCAAATCCAGACCGATGGTGGGTTCGTCGAGGAACAGAATACGCGGATGGTGGATCACGCCGCGCACGATGTCGACCGCGCGCCGCATCCCGCCCGACAGCGAGCCTACCGGCCGATCGCGCTTCTCATTCAAATCGAACAATTGCAGCAATTCCGCACTGCGCGCCGCGATGAGCTTCGCCGGCAAGTTGTGCAGCAGACCTGCGAAGCGCAAATTCTGCGCGATCGATAGCGTGCGATCGAGGGCGGAATCCTGAAACACCAGTCCAATCGACGCACGCACCGGCACTGCACTTTGTTCGACATCGTGCCCGGCAACGGCGGCGCGGCCGCTGCTCGGCCGCACGAGCGTCGACAGCATGTGGATGGTAGTAGTCTTGCCCGAGCCGTTCGGACCGAGCAGTCCGAAAAACTGCCCGGCTGGGATTTCGAGTTGCAGCCGATCGACCGCGAGTATGTCGCCGTAGCGCTTGGTCAGCGCTTCGGTTCGTACGGCAAAATCCAGCGCGACGGGACGGGTGTCATTCATCGCGCGAGATTCTATCGCTTCACGAATCGACGGGGGCCGGCGCGGCTGGGTTTTCGCTGAGCTTGCGAGAGTTTTTATCGTCGCGGAACACAATCGGTTGTACCTTCACCGGATTACCGGGGATCTGCGCCTTGGCGACGACATCGGTGATCAAGCTATGCATCGGCGACAGATCGCACACCGGATCGGTGTTGGTCGCATCGCCGGTCAGCATGTAGGCCTGGCAACGGCAGCCGCCGAAATCTTTGGTTTTCTCCGGGCAGCTGCGGCACGGCTCTTTCATCCACGAATCGCCGCGATAGACATTGAAGCCGGGCGAGTCGTACCAGATCGAACGGATATCCTGGTCGCGCACGTTCGGGAACGAAAGTCCGGGCAACATGCGTGCTTCATGACATGGCAGCGCGACGCCGTCCGCAGCGATGTTCAGGAACACCGAACCCCAGCCGTTCATACAGGCCTTCGGGCGATCGGAGTAGTAATCCGGGACGACGAAATAGACCTTGCAGCGGTTGCCCATCTTCTCGCGAAACTTGTTGGTGATCTCTTCCGCGCGTACCAGTTGTTCACGGCTGGGAATGAGCTGATCGCGATTGACCAGCGCCCACGCGTAGTACTGCGTATTCGCGAGCTCGAGATGCTCGACTCCCATCGCTTCGGCCATATCGAGAATGGCCTCGATGTGATCGATGTTCATGCGATGCAGAACGACGTTGAGCACCATCGGATAGTCGTATTGCTTGATCAGCTTCGCTGCTTTCGCCTTCAGCTCGAACGTGCGCGTGCTGCTCAGAAAATCGTTGAGCTCACGCGTCGAGTCCTGGAACGAGAGCTGGATCTGATCGAGACCGCCGCGTTTGAATTCGGCGACGCGCTTTTCGGTGAGACCGATACCGGAGGTCAACAGGTTGGTGTAGTACCCGAGCTTGTGCGCCTCGGCGATCATCACCTCGATGTCATCGCGCATGAGCGGCTCACCGCCCGAGATGCCGAGCTGCACGGCGCCCAGCTCGCGCGCCTGACGAAACACGCGCAGCCAGTCTTCAGTCGAGAGCTCCGGTCCGAAACGCGTGTAGTCGATCGGGTTGTAGCAGTACACACAATGCAGCGGGCACTTGAAAGTGACCTCTGCGTTGAGCCAGAGCGGGTTGTTAACCTTGCTTAGGTCGGATCCAGCCCTTTCCATAAGCCACCTCCAAAAAATCCAGCACGTCCTGGCGCAGATCGACGCCGGGAAACGAAGTTTCGAGATCCTGAGTAATTGCGGCAGCGGTCTTGGTGCCGTCGATGCGCTTCAGAATTTCGCCGGCGCTGCCCGACAGCTTGATCATGCCTTCCGGGTAGAGCAGCACGAATGAATTTTGCGCCTGCTCCCACTGCATGCGGTACTGGCGCTCAAATTCGATGACGGCTTCAGGTGTGATCCGCGTTTCGCTCATTGCGGCATTGCGGTGCCGGCGCCTGTGCGCTCGGGACCGATTCCATAAGCAATCTGCATTGCATCGAGCATCGACCACAGAATGTCGAGCTTGAATTGCAAAATTTCAAGCGCGCGCTCTTGCTGCTCCCGCGTTTTGAAGTGTTCCAGGGTAACGCGCAATCCGTGGTCGACATCGCGGCGCGCTTCGGATAGCCGCTTGCGGAAATACGCATAGCCCGACTGATCGATCCATGGATAGTGTTGCGGCCAGTTCGACAGCCGCTCCTTGTGGATCTCAGGCGCGAACAGTTCGGTCAAACTCGAGCACACCGCTTCTTGCCAAGGCGCGCGACGCGCGAAGTTGACGTACGCATCGACACCGAATTTCACGCCGGGCAGCACGTGCTCGAGCGAGGTCACCTCGTCGCGCTTCAATCCGACGGCTTCGCCCAACGTCAGCCAGGCATCGATGCCACCTTCATTGCCCTGCGTGCCGTCGTGATCGAGAATACGCTGGATCCATTGCCGGCGATGATCGCGATCCGGCATGTTCGACAACACCGCGGCATCTTTGATCGGAATACTGATCTGATAATAGAAGCGGTTGCAAACCCAGCCTTTGATCTGGTCTTCGGTCAGCCGACCGGTGTTCATCGCGACTTGAAACGGATGATAGATGTGATAGCGCCGGCCCTTGTCGCGCAGGTTCTTTTCGAACTCTTCGCGGCTCCAGGGTTGGACGGCGGTCAGTGTTTCGGATGCACCCATTGAGCTCTCCTAAAGCGCGATGTCCATTCCATCGTACGCCACTTCGATGCCGGCACGGGTAAGTGCGGCGCGCTCGGCCGAGTCTTCATCCAGAATCGGATTGGTGTTGTTGATGTGGATGAGAATCTTGCGCGACGCGCGCAGCGGCGCCAGCACTTCCATCATGCCGCCGCTGCCTGATTGTGCCAAGTGACCGATGTCCCGCGCGCGCTTTTTCGAGATGCCCATCTGAATCATCTCGTCGTCCGTCCAAAACGTGCCGTCGACGAGCACCGCATCGGCTTCTTCCAGGAACGGCTTCAATTGCGGTTCGATTTCACCTAGGCCGGGTGCGTAGAACACTTGCTTGCCGCTGTGCGTATCCGTAATGCGCATGCCGATGTTGTCGCCCTCGTGCGGATTATCGCGATGCGGCGAGTACGGCGGCGCTTTGCTCTTGAGCGGCACCGCGGTGAACTCAAGACCTTCGATGCCAGTCATGGAAAAGCGGCTGGACGGTGTGGTCGGGATGCGCTGCCAGTTGACGCCGCAATAATGGCCGAGGATGTTGAACAACGGATTACCGGTGGTGAGATCTTCGCGAACCATGTCGGTACACCAGATCTGCAGCGGCAGCTGGCCTTCGCGCAGCATGAGCAGGCCGGTGGTGTGGTCGATCTGTCCGTCCATCAATGCCACCGCGCGAATCCCGGTATCGCGGATCGCGCGCGCCGGTTGTAGCGCGGGACACGATTTGATTTGCGCAAGCAGATCGGGCGACGCGTTAAACAGCACCCAGTCGAGCCCATCTGAACTGACGGCAATCGACGACTGCGTGCGCGCGGTGGCACGCAGCGTGCCGGTGCGCACACCGTTGCAGTTGCGGCAATTGCAGTTCCACTGC
>JBBRGM010000009.1:0-26545 GCA_038240725.1 Burkholderiales bacterium
TGGGCGCTGCAGAGCCGCTACTTTGCCTATCATGGATTCAACGTGCTGGCGGTGGATCTACCGGGCCATGGGAGATCCCAGGGGCCGGCGTTGACCAGTGTGCAAGACATGGCCGACTGGGCGGTGCGGCTGTTGGACGCAGTGTCGATCAAGCAGGCAACTTTCGTCGGCCACAGTATGGGTTCCCTCATCTCGCTGGAGGCAGCGGCACGTTACCCCGATCGGGTTACGCAGCTTGCCTTAATCGCCACCGCGTTTCCGATGAAGGTCTCGGATGCGTTGTTGTCGGCAGCGTCGGCGAACGAACACGCGGCGCTCGAGATGATCAACGTCTGGAGTCACAGCGCGAATGGTCAGGCGGGCGGAAATCGCGTCCCGGGACAATGGATCATGGGCGGCAGCATGCGACTGCTGGAGCGCACGGCGGGCCCGCTGCATATCGATTTCGTGGCATGCGACGGTTATACCGCAGGCGAGGTCAGCGCCGCGAGTATAGCTTGCCCCGTGTTGATAATCGCCGGCGGTAAAGACGCCATGACGCCGCCCCGAGCCGCTCGGGCGCTCCTGGCAAAATTAGGCGATGCGCGCAGCGTCATCGTGGAAGGCGGCGGACACGATTTGATGAGCGAGCAACCCGACGCCGTACTGGATGCGCTGATCGCGTTTATCCAGTAGAGCGCCGAATGCCCATGGTCGAGTGCAGATCGCCCGCGCATCCTGCCGTGGTTACCAAATGTAGTTGCTTACGGAATGTAGTTGGTAACTTTCGCCGCCTGATCCAACAGCTTTTCGGCAGTGCTGACCTCCAATTTCCCAGGCTCTTCGATGTTGAGCGTCTTGATGACGCCGTTGTCGACCAGCATAGAGTAGCGCTGCGAGCGCACGCCCAGCCCACGCCCCATCAGATCCATTTCCAGACCCAGCGCTTTGGTATACAAGCCGCTGCCGTCCGCCATCATGCGCACTTTGCCTTTCGTACCCTGATCTTTACCCCAGGCGCCCATGACGAATGCGTCATTGACCGAAACGCACCAGATTTCGTCGATGCCCTTGTCTTTGAAATCATCCGAAAGCGAAACGAATCCCGGCAGGTGCTTCGCCGAGCAAGTCGGCGTAAACGCGCCCGGCAGGCCGAGAATGGCGATACGCTTGCCATTCACGAGATCTTCGACCGCAAAACTATTGGGACCGATACTGCAGCCCGGCGTTTCGTCCTCGATAAATTCCCACAGCGTCCCCGAAGGGAGCCGGTCTCCTGCTTTGATCGCCATGCTGGTCTCCTGTTATGTGAGCCGGATTGGATATTGTAGCGCTGGCCTATAATCGCCGTATCGAATAGGCCAGACATCGCATGAACGCTTTACCGACAGACTCGCAAACGGAAGACGATGAGGACGATGCTCCCGGCGCGCCGCCGATCCCTGCAGGCGCCAAGAATTACATCACGCCATACGGCCACGCACGCTTGAAAGCAGAGGCAATGCAGTTGCTGGATAAGGAGCGGCCGGCGCTCGTAAAGGTGATCTCGTGGGCCGCATCCAACGGCGATCGCTCGGAAAATGCCGACTACATTTACGGCAAGCGCCGGCTCCGCGAAATCGACCGGCGCATTCGTTTTCTGATCAAGCGGCTCGAAGCTGCCGAAGTCATCGACCCAGCCGTGCGCGATGCGACCGATCAGGTTTTTTTCGGTGCGACGGTAACCTTATGCGACGAGACCGGCGCTGAGAACACGTATACCATCGTCGGGATCGACGAGGCCGACGTCAATCGCGGGCGCATTAGCTGGATCTCGCCGCTGGCGCGTGCGCTGGTGAAGCAGCGCAAAGGCGACGAGATTGCATTGCGAACGCCGGGCGGCGATCAGACGCTGGAAATTCTGAATGTCGAGTACAAAGAGATCGGCGAGCCGTGATCGAACGCCGATCGCCAAATTAATTGGAGAATCGTATGCTGCGTCGGATTATCGGGATCGTGTGTGCGATCGTCGCAATGACTGGCAGCGCGCACGCCGCCGACCCGATCAAAATCGGTGTTGTCAACATGCTCACCGGCCCATTGGCAGAGGCTGGACGCTTCACGGTCAATGGGCTGCAGCTCGCGCAAGATGAGATCAACAAGGCCGGTGGCGTTCTCGGTCGTCCGATCGAATTGCGCATCGAAGACAACGGCAGCACCAATCCCGGCACCGTGCTCGCGTTTTCGCGACTCGCAACCGACTCGGCCATAGTGTCGATCGTTGGACCGATCGCGAGCACGCAGATTCAAGCGGCTTCACCGGCGATTGCAAAAGCCGGAATCCCCACGATGATCGGCGGCACCGATCCCAGTCTCACGCACGTCAACAATCGCTGGGTGTTTCGCGCGCGGCCGAATGATTTGTACTCGTCGCGCGTCATTGCCGATTTCGGCGTCAACACGTTGAAGATGAAAAAGTGGGCGATCGTGCACGCGACCGATGCTTTCGGCGCGGGTGGCGCCAAAGCGCTCACCGATGCGCTCGGCACGATCGGGCTCAAACCGGTGCTCACGCAGGGCTATACCAGTAATGCGCAGGACTTCGCACCGATCGTGCTGGCGATCAAAAAATCCGGCGCCGATATCCTCGGTACGTACATGACCAATCCCGCGGACCTCGCGATTTTCGCGAAGCAACTGCGTCAGCTCGGCGTCAAGATCCACTGGGTTGGATCGCCGACAACCGCCACGGTGACAGCGGTCGGATTAGCTGGAGAAGCATTGCACGGGACGCATGCGGTTGCCGACTTCACCATCGACGCCACCGACACGACCCGCGCGTTCGCCAAGGTCTACCGCGAACGCTTCGGCACCAACCCGGACAACTTTGCGAGCTGGTCATACGATGCCGTGCACATCCTGGCACGTGCGATCACCAACGCGAAGAGCACAGACCCGGAAGCGATCCGCACTGCGATTCTCGCGATCAAAGGCTATCAGGGACTGGAGGGCACTTACGAGTTCGATCGCAATGGCGATGGCTTGCACGGCTACAACGTGGTGAAGAACGAAGGCGGCAAAATTACGTTCATCAAGCGCGTCGACTTTCCGGTCGAATGATCGCGGTGAAATTCGGCGCGTGACGCCGAGGCGTCAGCAAGCGAGTTGAGCCGGCGGGCGGATCACGACCCGGCGCGTCAGTCGCAGCCGATCATGCCGTCTTGCTCGACGTAGCGCGTGCCGCCTCGGCAATCGATGTTCATAGCATTCTTGTCGGGCCGGCAGCGAAAACGATTGCCTGAGAGCGAGCCTGCGACGAGCGACCAGCCAGCGGGACAACCAACAGTCGTAGTCACCGCATCCTTCGGCGCGGTCACGTCGACCGGCTTCGGATCTTCTACGACGAGCAGTTGCACCTTCAGATCGCCTTCGCATGGTCGTCCGCCCGGGACTGCGCGACCTTTCACGTGAATGGGATAGCTGCCCTTCTTGCGATACACGTGGCGCAACGTGATTTTGCGCGCGCCACCGTCCATGAAACGCTGCTCGACATCCGGCGTGCTGTCGCCGAAATCCACCGTCAAGTCGCAACCGAGAATGCGTGTCATGCCGCGGTCGCGCACCATGATGTCGATCTCGATGTCCGGCGGATAGCCGTTCGCGAAACGCGCGGGATTGGGCCGCGCCGCGAGATTATCGATGACGACTGCGCCGAATGCCGGCCACGCGCCGACGCTCAGCGCGACGACGACGAGAACTGCTGCCGCATGTCTCATGTTCCCTCCCGGCTTGGTTCGAGCTGGTCGATGACCTGCAGTGCACGGCAGTTCAGCCGCCGGTTGTTACTCTGCGGTTATCGAATGCTCGTTATCTATAGAGTATGCGCTTGCAAATTTCTACGCGCGGCGTACGGTCGCAGCACTCTGACCGAATAGGAATTTGCGCGACTCTTCATCGACCGTCGGCTGCGCGCGCAGTGCTGTGCCTTTCTCGTACGCCTCGATTACCGCAGGACGCGCGCGGATCGCGT
The DNA here is from genome assembly GCA_038240725.1 of Burkholderiales bacterium. Lineage (GTDB taxonomy): Bacteria > Pseudomonadota > Gammaproteobacteria > Burkholderiales > SHXO01 > SHXO01. Next base: position 3,989 of record JBBRGM010000009.1, read on the forward strand.
CGAACCAGCGTTTGAGATTCGGAAAATCGGCGAGATCCTGCTGCTGGCGTTCGTACGGCACGATCCACGGGTAGCAAGCCATGTCCGCAATCGAATAGTCGCCGGCGATGTTCTCGCGATCGGCGAGCCGCTGGTCCAGCACCGCATACAAGCGCGAGGTCTCCTTCACGTAGCGTTCCATCGCGTACGGAAGTTTTTCCGGCGCGTAATGTACGAAGTGATGATTCTGCCCGGCCATCGGTCCAAGCCCGCCCATCTGCCAGAACAGCCACTGCATGACGTCGTAGCGTCCGCGCAAATCGCTCGGCAGGAACCGGCCGCTCTTCTCCGCGAGATAGAGCAGGATCGCGCCCGACTCGAAGATCGCGATCGGCGCACCGCCGCCGGTCGGGTCGGTGTCGACGATGGCCGGCATCCGGTTATTCGGCGAAATTGCCAGAAATTCCGGTGCGAACTGCTCGCCGCGGCCGATGTTGATCGGCAGTATACGATACGGAATCTGGGTTTCTTCCAGGAAAATGGTGACCTTGTGTCCGTTCGGTGTGGGCCAGTAGTACAGGTCGATCATCGCGTGAGGTGTCCTGTAAGTAAGTTGGAAGCATGCCGGAAGCGGTTCGGCTATCCTCATATCTTGAGGGATGTAGGGCTGCGGGGCAAACCGCGGCGATTTTTCTGGTAGAGCAAACCAGCTTTTTGGAAATTCGGAACATGGCAAAACAGTTCGACCTGCTCACCATCGGTGCGGGCAGCGGTGGCGTTGCGATGTCCAACCGCGCGGCGCTCTACGGTGCGCGCTGCGCGGTGATCGAGCGCGGGCGGCTGGGCGGAACTTGCGTGAACGTGGGCTGCGTGCCGAAAAAAGTCATGTGGAACGCAGCGCAGATCGCGCACGCACTGGAAGACGGGCGTGACTACGGATTCGTTTTGCAGCCGCACGAGTTTCGCTGGTCTGAGCTCAAGCGCAATCGCGATCAGCACGTGCTCGATCTCAACGGTCATTACGGCCGCGCACTCGAGAAAAGCAACGTTGAAGTCATTCGGGGCGACGCCCGTTTCATCGGGCCGAAGCTGATCGAGGTGAATGGCGAACAATACACTGCCGAGCATGTGGTCATCGCAACCGGCGGGCATCCGATCGTCCCCGACGTGCCGGGCGCGCAGCACGGCATCACTTCGGACGGCTTCTTCGAGCTCGAAGAACTGCCGAAGAAAGTCGCGATAGTCGGCGCAGGCTACATTGCCGCCGAGCTCTCCTGCATGTTGAACGCGCTGGGATCGCAAGTGACGCTGGTCTTGCGCAAAGAACGTTGTCTGATGACATTCGACGCCATGCTGCGCGACGCACTGATGTACCACATGCGCGAGGACGGCATCGAATTCGTCACAAACACTTCGACGGTCGGCCTCGAGCGAGATGCAAGCGGCGTCCTCACTATAGTCTCGGAGACCGGCACCCGGCTTGCGGGATTCGACACGGTGATCTGGGCGCTCGGCCGTCGGCCGAGCACGCGCGGCTTGAACCTGGAAGCCACCGGCCTCGCACCCGACGAAATCGGCCATGTACGCACGAATCTCCTGCAAGAGACTGCTGTCGCGGGGATCTATTCGATCGGCGATGTTTCCGGACGTGCACAGCTGACGCCAGTCGCCATTGCCGCAGGCCGCCGTCTCGCCGATCGAATCTTCGGCGGAATGAAAGATCGACATCTGTCGTACGCGAACATTCCAACTGTAATCTTCACGCATCCGCCGATCGGCACCGTCGGCTGCAGCGAAGAGCAGGCCGTGCACACATTCGGCATCGACCAGGTGCGCGTGTATCAAGCTTCATTTACGCCCATGTCCCATGCGTTCACGACACGCAAGGTCAAGGTGAGCATGAAGCTCGTCGTACGAGGCCCAGAGGAAAAAGTGGTCGGCTGCCACTTCATCGGGCCGGGCGCCGACGAGATGCTGCAGGGATTCGCCGTTGCCGTTCACATGGGCGCTACCAAGCGCGACTTCGATGACACGATCGCGATTCATCCGACAGTCAGCGAGGAGCTGGTTACGCTGAAGACATCGCGCGCGGCAATGCCGGTGTGATCGCGCACGGACGCATCGGTATCCGGAGGTCACGCCGCTGGTCAAGTTACACGAGCACTAATACCGCGCCAGCCTCAACCTTTACTTGAAAGGTGGTAGCGCGCCCAACGTCCGGCGGCTCGACCTCGCCATCGGTCAAGCGAATGCACCAGCCGTGGTCCAGACAAGCGACTTTGTCCGAATCGAACACCGTGCCCTGCGACAGAGGCGCGCCGCGATGCGGACAGCGGTCTTCCAATGCGAGCAGGCGAGAATCGGCGAGACGGAATACAGCCACGTTGATCTCGCTCAATCTGACCGAACATACACCGGGCCCCGGCAGCGCGGCGAGGTCGCAGACCTTTTGCCAAACCGGCATGCAGCCTCCTTGATGTCGTCGACTCGCGCAATCGTGCATGCTGTTTGGCTTGCCGACTTGCGCGGTGTTACCTTACGTGAAAACGTCCGGCGTGTGGCCGAGTCCAGCGCGCATTAATTGTTTTGGCGTACCCACCGGGGATTGTTTCGGCGTACCCACCGGGCGTTTCAACTTGACGCCAAAACCACATTCTTATTCGGGGAATTTTATGAGCATCGAACGTAAGCATGTCGCACCACGGCTGAGCCAGGTCGTCGTTCATGGCGACACAGTCTATCTCGCCGGCGTGGTCGCAGATCACACCGTCGCCGATGTCGGCATCCAGACCGGGCAGATTCTCGACAAGATCGATCAATATCTGAACGAGTCCGGCACCGACAAGAGCAAAATTCTCACGGCCACTATCTGGCTTTCGGACATGCGTTATTTCGACGAGATGAATTCGGTGTGGGATAAATGGGTGTCTCCCGGGAACGCCCCGGCGAGGGCATGCGTAGAAGCGCGGCTCGCCACGCCGAAATATCTCGTCGAGATCCGTGTGGTAGCGGCGCGCTGATCCGCGCTTAACTAGTGGCCGGCAGCACACGGCCCCAGTAAGCGCGAGCTGCGCTGCTCGAGCACCTGGCAACTCACACTTGGCACCAGCCGCCACATCACCCGTTCACGAACGCTGACCGCGCATGTCTCTGCTCGCAGAAACCGCAATTTTTCTCGCAGCCGCAGTGTTGTCCGTCGCGCTATTCCGGCGCGCCAGGCTGAGCGCTGTTCTGGGCTATCTCGCCGGCGGCGTCGTCATCGGGCCATCCGTGCTGGGCGTCGTGCGGCAAGTGGACGACGTGATGCACGTTGCCGAATTGGGCGTTGTGTTGCTGCTGTTTGTAATCGGGCTCGAGTTGCAGCCGTCGCGGCTCTGGGTACTGCGAAAGTCGGTGTTCGGTTTAGGCAGCGCGCAAGTGCTGGCGACCAGTACTATCCTCGGACTGATCGGATGGGCGCTCGGCCTTTCATGGCAAACCGCAGCGGTAGTAGGGCTTGCACTCGCGATGTCGTCCACCGCATTCGTCCTGCAGGTGTTAGCGGAACGCAAGGAGTTGACCACGCGCTGGGGCCGGTCCGCGTTTTCGATTCTGCTGTTTCAGGATTTGTCGGTGATCCCTCTGCTCGCGCTGATTCCGCTGCTCGCGTCCGAGCCCTCGGTCACGCAAGCCGGCAATCCCTGGCTTGCCGCACTAAAGGCTCTGGCCGTCATCGCGGCGGTCATCTACGGCGGGCGTTTGTTGTTGCGCCGGGTGTTCGACATCATCGCGCGAACCGGCAGCGAAGAAATCTTCACCGCGGCTGCGTTGCTCGTCGTGATCGGTGTGTCTCTTGTGATGACCGCTGTGGGTTTGTCGATGTCGCTTGGGGCTTTTCTCGCCGGCGTGTTGCTGGCCGATTCGGAATATCGCCACGAGCTCGAAGCCGCCATCGAGCCGTTCAAAGGCCTGTTGCTCGGCTTGTTCTTCATGTCCGTCGGCATGTCGGTCGATCTTCGCATCATCCTTCACGAGCCGCTGCTGATTGCCGCTGCCGTCATCGGACTGATGACGATCAAGGGCCTCGTCGTATTCAGCGTCGGCAAGCTGGCAGGCCTTGGTACGGTCCCCGCGACCAAGCTCGCGATGTCATTAGCGCAGGGCGGTGAGTTCGCGTTCGTGTTGTTCGGCCTGGCCGTCGGTGCTCACCTCATGGATCAGGTCCTGGTCGATCGGCTCGTGGTCATCGTCACGTTGTCGATGGCACTGACACCGGTAGCATTGCGCGTGGGCGATGCCATCGCGCGGCGCCTGCAGGCGCCGCGCGCGGTCGAGACATTCGATACCATCGATGAGGGCGACAGCCAGGTGATCATCGCCGGATTCGGACGCGTCGGACAGATTGTCGGCCGCGTCCTGAACGTCCGGAAAATTCCGTTCACCGCACTCGATCGCAATCCGGAGCAGGTGGAAGCCGTGCGCCGCTTCGGTCGCAAGGTGTATTACGGCGACGCTTCGCGACTCGATTTGTTACGCGCGGCTAGAGCCGACAAGGCGAAGCTTCTGGTCGTTGCTATCGACGACATCGAGTCCTCCGTGCAAACCGTGGAGACGGTGCGCCGCCATTTTCCCGAGCTGAAAATCTTTGCGCGGGCACGCAATCGTTTTCACGCGTACCGACTGATGGACTTGGGCTGCGATCTGATCGAGCGGGAAACGCTCCGTGCCTCCCTGAACATGGCCGAACAAGTGTTGACTACCCTCGGCGTCACGGGCTGGGAAGCGAAATCGACAATGGAGCGCTTCCTGGTCCATGACGAACAGACGTTGGAGCGGCAGCATGCGGTCTACCGAGACGAATCGCAGTTGATCCAGACGTCGAAAGAAGCCGCGCAGGAATTGGAGGGATTGTTTGAGCAGGACAGCGACGAAGCGCCGGACATCATGCCGGAAAACCTTACGTTCTCGCCGTCTGAAATTCGGTGAACCTGAGAGCCGTGATCTGTGATCCGTGATCGGTGATCATTAACTACAAAAACCCAAAGCGGCTTCGACACAGGGGCCTTGGGTCGTAAGCAGTTGCCGATCACTGATCACCGATCACAGATCACCGCCTTACCGATCACAGATCACTGATCACCGATCACCGCCTTATTCAATTGCCGAGTCGGGTTCTTCGTTGCGTTTGGCGCGGTGGCCCCACGCGACGTACAACCCGCTGCCGACGATCACTGCCATGCCGATAACCGCGTGCTGGTCGGGCAATTGATTGAACACGAGATAGCCCAGCAGCGTGACCCAAAGCAGCTGCGTGTAGCCGAACGGCGATAGCGTCGAAGCGCGTTCGATCTCAAGTCCTTTGATGAGCAGGAAATGTCCGACTGCGCCCATCGTCCCGAGCAACATGCAAAGCGGTATGTGTATCAGGCGCGGCGTCACCCAGAGGAACGGCATCACCGCAGTCAACCCGATGCAGCCAACGATCGCGCTGTAGAACAGCGTCGTCATCGGATCCTCGTCTTCGCTGACTTTGCGCGTCATGATCTGATACAGGCTGTAGCAGAGCGCCGTGCCGAGCGCGAGCAGCGCGGCCGGCGACACCATGTTGCTCCCGGGACGAATGATGAAGAGCGTGCCTAGAAAACCGATGATCACTGCGATCCATTTCGACAGGCCGACTTCTTCCTTCAGCAGCCACACGGCGAACAGCGTTACGAGCAGAGGGGAGACGAAGCTGATCGCTTTGACTTCCGCCAGCGGCAGAAACGCAAGCGCCCCGAAATTGCACAAGGTCGAGCCAAGCAGCAAGGTTGCGCGCAGGATCTGACCGCCCGGTTGCGCGGTCCGCACCAGCGCCCAGCCCAGGCGCGGGGCCAGAAAGATCAGCATCAGTAGAACGTGGACGCTGTAGCGAATCCACACCACCTCGGGCACGGGATAGAAGCCGCTAAGATACTTGCCCGTCGTCTCCAGCACCGAGAAGCACATGACGGCGGATAGCATCAGCAGCACCGCGCGGCGGGTCGGATGCAATGCCCGAAAGCGTGTTAGAACGGCTTGCACGCCAATGAGCACCAGATGCGGTAAGCGGGTCGAACGGTAGTGCGCAAGCGCTTCACTGACCATCCGTGCGGGTTGGTCGAGCCCCGAATTCGAGTACCGCGGTCGCGTATCGCGGCGAAATACGAGACGTATTGTACCGTTACGCGCACGACCCGTACATATGTGGGCGACCGTGTACCGGCGCGCTCGGCGCGGCCGCGATCCAGGTAAACTAGCCGCCCTGGGACGCAAAGACGGTCACGCACGCCAGCCACGTCCAGCAAGCGCATCTCATCTGCAGATCTCAAAGTCATCGGGGGCAGTTCTATGCGAGTCGAAGTCCACGTCCATGGCAACATCCAATTGCGCGCCGGCGTGACGCTGGCGCAGATTGAGGCGGCGTTTCAGCCCTGGCTCGATTATCTGGACATCGAAAATATCGACGAGGCGAAAAGCGTTCATCCCGATGAGTTCGGCATCGTGTTCGATCCGCGCCGCCGCTTGCTCGAGGTCTGCTGGACCGGCGATGTCGGACGCAACTTTCGCAAGATCGTCGAGGATGCCTTGCAGGCGCTGTGCCGCTACAGCGAACAGACCGCCGAAATTCAACTGTCGTACTACCACGAGGACGGCCGCGATGAGATCGGCATCGTGTTCGTCGGGCCGAGCGCCGGCGCGATTCATGAAGCGCAACGGCGTCGTATGGTCGAGGACATCTCGAGCATTCTGACGCGCCATTTCGGCCAGCAGGAAGTCGCCGAAGTCGGCACTCTTATCAACGATTTATTCTCGCGCAGCTGGTTGCAGAAGAGCGAGAGCGGCGAGACCGGTCTCTCGTCCGAGCCCGTGCCAAATCTGAAAGGCCGCAAGCATCTGCATTGATGTCACGCGCGGTGCGATAGGCTCTACATTTCAGAATATCCCGGGTCCGGCGATATACGGCGGTCGGTTCGGCCTGGCCAGAAACAGCATTTCCACGCGACGAGCGCACCACTTCGTAGCGCCGGGATGTCTTCCGCGCTCGCAGAACGAACCGATGTAAGAATGATTCCTACATCCTCTGTCAGCGACGTCTGATTCGAAATCGACGCGTCGCACCGCTGAACTCGCGTTAATGCGCCGAGTCATATTTGTGTTCTCGCAAATGTTTCAGCGCGGTACTACCCGTCGGCGCAGCGCTTCTGCGCTGCAGGGCTTCCCCCGAACGCAAGGAGTCAAAATGACCTCAATCAAATCGAACCAATTGATCGGATCCGCCGCAATTTTTGCGGCGCTGGCTATATCGAGCGCTGCTGTTTTGGCGGCGCCGGCCGACGTCGTAACCGCTCGCAGCAAAGACGCAGCCGCTACCGAGTTCGGCCGCGCGAACGCCAATTCCTATTGGCAGCACCGTGAGGTGAAGCCGTTGCCGGAGCCGATCGTGAGCGCATACGACAAGAGCAAGGAATTCGTCGTCGGCGCAGCCGTCGAGGCGAAGCAAATCGTCACCGCACCGCCAACCGTCCCGCCTGATGAGCCGCAACGCTACGGCCGGGCCGGCGGATTCATCGGCGTCGAGAAATTCGAAGTGCCGCAAGCCGGCATCGCAGCCTCGCCTTCGCAGTCGCCGAACGCAGTGGCAGTGAAGACCGGCGAGTCGCAGTGGGGTTATGCCGCCAACTCGCGCATGAAGCACAGCGATACCGACGCTGCCAAGGCGAATCCCTTGATGAGACAAGACAGTTCCGCAAGCGCGCCAAAGGAAATTGCGCCCACTCCGGCTGACAAATTCAACCAACCCGATAGCGCGCACAGCCAGCCGGAAATTATCGGCAGCCCGCCTGATTCGCAGTAACGGCGCGCACGCCTACCCGCTCCGGTGCAAATACAAAAGGCCGACAGCACTGCTGCCGGCCTTTTGCATTTGCACCGGAGTTCAGCTCGCGTCCATGTACCCGTAGCGCAGATTGCTCGGCGTCCCACCGGCATCTCGATAGCTTTGTTTCAACTGGGCAAGCTTGATGTCGGCTGCTGCGTAGGCACGCGGCTCGATTTCGTAGAGTCGCGCCGAGTTGTCGCCGAAGATTGCGCTCTTCGCCGGACCCGTAGCCGAGCCAAGCGGCGCAAAGCCGTGCTTCTTCTGCATGTCCTCCGGAATTTCCAATCGCCGCAATCCTTCGATCTGCCATTGCGGTGCGCCGGTCCACACGGCATCGGTACCCCACACGATACGCTCCGAACCCAGACCCTTGAGCAGAATTCCCATGATCGCCGCACACAAACGCGGCTGCGACACTGCGGTCGTCGCGAACACCTGCCCGAGGTCGCCGTAGACGTTGTTTACGTTGTACTTGGCGGGAATGTCCGCGAGGTCGGATACCCATTCGACGCGGCCGGTACGATCGAATTGCGCGAGGGCTTCGTCCGGCGTGCCGCCGCCGGGAAAACGATAAGCGGCGTGGTAGATGATGAAGTTGAGCATCGGCCAATCCTTCGCTGCCTTGCCGACGTCGCGCACGTCGCAGTAGTTGCGCAGGTGGGGATACTGTTTTTCGACCGACGCCGGAAACAGGCCCTTATGGATACAGACGTTGCGTATGCCGGCCTTGCGCACCTTCTCATAGAACGGGTACACCAGTTTCTCATCGTCGAGTCGCCAGGGATGACGGCTCAGCTCTTTGTGCGTGTTGTCGCCGATCGTGTAGCCCTTCACCGAGTTCGGCCGATCTTCGGCGAACGAGCGGTCCGCTTCTTCCAGCCAGCCGGGATAACCGGGCGCGAACACCATGTGGCTCAACATGCGTTGCGCGCCGAGCAGATCGTTAACCCGTGCGCGAGCCTGTGCGGCCATCTGATTGGTGAGGAACCAATCGTCCGGAATTTCCGACGGCGCGCTGCTGATGATGGCGATTTTCGTGTCGCTATCGAGATAGATCTCTTTCAGGTAATTATCGAACTTCAAATCTGCAATGGTCTGCGGTTTGCCGACCAGACTTGGATTCCAGCCGGCCTTGCCTACCGCCTCGCGCATGCGCACGAAGGTTTCGATACGTGTGTCATCACGCAGAAAATGCGTGTGCCCGTCGAAGATGAATTGGCCTGCCAGCTTTTTCGCGCGTTCGTCGGCGTGCTCAGGCGTCGCGGCTTCTTTCGGGTCGGCAGCAAACACCGGACCGTAGACTTCGTTCATCGCTACGAACGCTGCGGTCATTCCGGCGGCAGTGCGCAAAAATTGGCGGCGTGTGATTCGCTGCCGGTGCGCGAGATCGTCCGCCAGTCGCTTGAGTCGTGCTTCCACTTCGCGCTGACGATCGGTCTGCGGCGTCGGCGTGAACTCATCGCTCGATACGATCTGGGTCGGGATAGGAGAATCGAATCCCGCAAGCTCCGCGGGTAACAACTGAGCGCATTGGTCGTCGGTCAGCAGCTTCATGGATGGTCTCCTGATGTAATCGAGATCTGACCGAAATGTGCGCCCCACGTTCGTACCCTGCTGCGACATGCATGATGCGGCGACGATCATCACGTTTGCGGGGGAACCCAGCGTTAAGACCGACGATAGCTGGGCACGCACGCCCAGCCGCTTCCCGAAGCTTCAACTTGAGCACCGCGCGGAATGAGGTCCAGATTCCGCAGAGTAGCATTGCGCGCACCAAGATTGCCGCTTCCTGGATGTGTTTCCACGTCGTGCCCTCGCCTGATCAAGATCGAAGATGATGCGATCGGGCTTTCCATATTGCGAGCGATGGAATTCCACGTATGGAACTCGATGACGTGTAACTGGGCTGCCCCTGCAAAGCGCCCGGGCGTTACCAACTTCAAGCAAAATGCGGCGAGGCCCGGATAACGCTGCGTCCGTTCCGTGATGCCCGAGGTGTCGATTTTCTCGCCATGTTTCTGAAAAGAACAGCTGGCCAGTAATGCCTTGGGGCCGCGCACAAGCGAGCACGGACCCCTTTCGAAGGCGAGAGGATCCAATCACTGACTGATTCGTAGTAGCGGACTAGCTGGAGCTTGGTGAGGCCCGTGCGCGGATCGATGATCCGATCGGCATTGCTGACCTTGATCCCTGCGGTGGAGCCCTGGACAGGCACGTTGCGGTGACTGGCTTGGCCATCTCACGGCTGATGGCTTCGCCGGCTTGTCAGTGCGCAAACCACTACAGGAAGCGTGGTGGACCTGCCCATCTGGTGTCCGTTCCGAAAACTCAACCTCAGCGACCAGGCGCGGCTCTACCCAGCGTTCGCTGCCCGCTCGGCGCTTGACCAACGACGGGCGTACTTGCGCCTGCAGCGAATGGCAAATCCACGATACCGAGTTTGGCGAGCTTCACCTTGAGCGCACTCGCATCCTCCGAGCTCCAGCCCGTCCCGACGCTGCCTGCCGAAATTAATTCGCCTGCCGGGGCATGGACACCGAGAAGCAGCCTGCCGATTTGTGCGGCCCGCCACTGTAATAGCGACAGTGCTCCTAAGAAAAAACTTGGCGAAGTCTATAGTGGCAAACTCTCGCAGTGTCAGGAGCGCCCTAGCAACCGATCAAACTCCTTCTTGACTACTACGTAGCATTCGCAGGAACGAGCCTCCAAGCCAAACCGATCTATAACCGTGATCCGCCCGCGGCTGTATTTAATCAAGCCGGCGCTTTGTAGTTTTCCGGCGGCCTCTGTCACGCCCTCACGCCGCACGCCCAGCATGTTGGCAATTAGTCCCTGCGTCATGGTCAACTCATTAGAGGGTAGCCGGTCGAGGCTCAGCAATAGCCAACGACAGAGTTGCTGATCCACCGAGTGATGCCGGTTGCACGCTGCCGTTTGCGCCATTTGCGCGATCAGCGCCTGGGTGTAGCGCAACAGCAAGTGCATCACCGCTCCTGCGCGATTGAATTCGCTCTTCAGCAAATGACCTTCGAGTCGATAGGCGTGGCCAGCGCTTTGTACGATGGCGCGGCTGGGCGTCGACTCGCCGCCCATGAACAACGCGATGCCGAGGATGCCTTCATTGCCGACTACGGCAATTTCGGCTGATGAGCCGTCCGCCATTACATAGAGAAGCGAGATGATCGCAGTCGTAGGGAAATAGACGTAAGGCAACACGCCGCCGGCTTCGTAGATAACATCACCGAGGCTCATCGGCACCAGCTCCAAGTCCGGAGACAGGCGCGCGAATTCAGTTGTAGGAAGAACCGCAAGAAGCCGGTTCTCCCGCCGGTTGCTAGGATCGAGCAAAGCCCCCTCCCAATTTGGAGGTCGGATTCAGGACGGCGGCGCTAACCGCGTTTGCAACGCGTCGCGTGCAGGAAACCACGCATTTGCGACGAACAGATTTTAGGACCGCGATAACCTTGAATGCGTCAGTTCAGATTCAGGGGCGGGATATTCGGTATCTAGAAACTTCCTCGCTTGCCATGCGATGCGATCTTCTACCGCCGTATCTGAGAGTGCCCCACCGTTCCAGGGTATCGAGAACGTCTTCAAAAAGGTCGTTACCGGCTCGGATGGTTCTAGCTGTAGCTTGAACTCCACCGTCGCTGTTGCGTGATCCGCAGACCGCTCGAGGCCGATGCATTTGAATGTGTATTCCATGACGCACTGTATACGCCTTTGAGCGATCAATGAACACCCGGTTGGTCGCAACAGGCCTGCGATGACTCCACTAGGACTAAGCCGAGTACGCGCTGCGATGGTGCGTGTGCGTTTACGTTCAAGCGATTCCGCCAAGTTGCGCAAGACCACACGCTATTTCTGGGTGCCGAGAACGCCGAGCTGCTCTACCGTTAAGCCGCATTCACCCGTGTGCTCGCCATGGGCTTGTACTAACGCTACCGCGGCTGTACTACCGCGCGGGCAGTCACCGTTGACGGACAGCTGGCGCTGGAGCCCTTGGAAATGTGACGACGAACTGACTGCCGAGTCCGGTGCCGGCACTGCTCGCGACGATGTGGCCGGCGTGCGCTCTGACCAATTCGCGCACCACCGTAAGCCCGATACCTAGACCAACACCATTGCAGACAATGGCGTGTGTCTCCTGTACGAACGGATCGAAGATTTTCGCCAACGCCTCGGCTGTAATCCCGATACCGCTGTCTGACACGGTCACGACGATGGTATCGTCAACGATCACCACAGAGCGTTCGATCTCGCCGCCAACGGGTGTGTACCTTGACGCGTTGTCCAGCAGGTTGCTGAGGATTTGCGCGAGGCCCAATGGGTCGCCGTGTACTTCCAGCGCGCTCGAGGGCACATGCACGCCGAAGTGCTGTAGGTGCATGTCCATCCCAGGCCGGCAGGCACTCACGACCTCATGAATGATTCCAGCCATCTCCACCACTTGGCGCGGGAGTTCCGGCTGGGCCGCATGCGCGCGTGATGCGCCACGCAGGTCACCGACAAACAGTAACATCTGCCCTACGTGTTCTTCGATGATCGTTTGTACGCGCCGCAGTAGCGGCTCGTCCGCGCGGACCCGGCCCAACGATCCGGCAGCATTCCGAATGACCGTCATCGGGTTGCGCAACTCGCGCGCGAGAACGCTCATGAGCTCGGTCTGCCGCCGCTGCGCCTGCCCTGCGGCAGCGCGCAGTTCTCGAGGGCTCAGAGCAACCCGTACCAGCTGCTCGTTTGATTCGCGCAAATGCGCGGGCTGGCGCTCGTGTGCACTCAGTGCCTGTAGGAGCTCGTAGTGGGTCAATGGTGGCTCCAGCGACGGGAGCGCTGGCGCTTGCTCCAGGCGGGGTACGCTTCCAGGCTCCTCGCTGTGGAACACGAACTTGCCGAGACCGTGCCGCTTCGCGTGGTACATGGCGGCATCCGCTCGAGCGATTAGCATCTCGGCATCCTCGCCGTGGTCAGGGTAGACACTGATGCCGATGCTCACCCTGATGCGAAGCACATGATCACCCATACGGGTCGGGGCACTTACTGCTGCGATTACCTTGTTCGCGATAGAGATTGCATCGGACGCCAGCGACACCTCGTCGAGTAGGATCAGGAACTCATCGCCGCCGTGGCGGCTCACCGTGTCCACCGCGCGAACCGAGGCCGCCAAGCGACGAGCCGTAAGCTTAAGCACGTGATCGCCGACCGCATGGCCAAGCGAGTCGTTGACCTGCTTGAAGTTGTTGAGGTCCAGGAACAGCAGCGCCAACCGCCCGCGATGTCGCTTTGCATTGCCGATGGCATGCGCGAGCCGATCCATCAGCAGCACGCGATTTGGCAGATCCGTCAGTGAATCCAGTTCAGCCGATCGGGATACCTCCTTTAGCGCTTGTGAGGCTGTCTCGGCGTAGCTCTGGGCGCACAGCGTGGCGAGCACCAGCTGCTCGTTAGCCTCGACGAGCTGTGCCGCTTGGCTGCTGGCTAGATGGCTTTTTGCCTTCACCACGGCCTGCTGCAAGTCGACCAGCACAGCACGCGCCACCTCGGCTTGCGCCTGTAACTGGACGAGCTCACGGGCGGCCTTCGCCACCGTGCTCGTGCTTCGTTCCGGGAGTTCGTTCATGGCGGGCTCATGCAACTTAACTTCATCTAGCGTTGATGGCCGAGCTCGGTGGGTTCACCCGCGCGCTTTTGCGTTGGCCTGCCGCCGAGGAGTCCTTCTTGATCGACAACCCTCTCACCGACGTGAATGCCGTCCCCTTGAATGCTAAACAGTCGCAACCGTCCGAATGTGCGCTCGCACGCAATTTGACCACCGCCATTACCCGCAGTAACTTGCTGTCGACCTCGATGTATCGCTGAACGATAATCGCGTCCGTGAGAAATGCAGTGCCGTAGGGGCTGAAGCGCAGCTCGGTGTAGCGATCTTCCAGCTCCGAGGTCATCATGACCGTGACACCTTCGGCTGCCAACGCGGTCATCAGACGCAGCATCGATTCGCGGAAGTCGGTACGGAAGGTCGGCGCTAAGGCCAGCTCGAAGCCAGATAACGAATCGATCACCACGCGGCTTGCCTTCAACTGGCGGATCTGCGTTGTGAGCAACCGCACGATCTCATTGATGGACAGATCGGGCGCTTGGCTATCGACTACGCCAAGCTGTCCATTTTCGATCAGCTCGGACAAGACTAGGTTGCGCGGTCTATCGGAGCGTTGCTCGAACACCGCGATGACACCGGTCTCGCCGCAGCGCGCACCCTCAGCTAAGAACGCACTCGCCAGCACGCTCTTGCCTGATCCGGAGGGGCCAGCAACCAGCACCGAGTATCCGCGTGGCAAGCCACCGCCGAGCATCGCGTCCAGTCGCGGCACGCCCACCGATACTCGGGCGCTGAGCGATGGTTTGGCATCCCCCTCGCGTACCGCCGCACGCGCACGTGCGGGTGGGAACACTTCGATTCCAGCATTGCTGATGCGAAACGTATGCAGCCCCGGCAGCGAAGGCTGGCCGCGCATTTTCATAATCTCCAGCTTGCGCACGACGGAGTTGCGCTGCACGCTCTGGCGCAGCCAGAGGAGGCCATCGGCTACCGTGAATACCGGGTTAGGATCACGCTCGTTGAAGTACTCCCCCACCAGGAACGTCGTCGCCTGCCAGGTGGTCATCAGCATGCGGAGCTCCTGCACGAAATGCTGCACGCGGTTGTTCGAATTACCCTCGCTGTCGGCCGCGCGCGCCACAGCGCGAAACGAGTCCACGAAGACGAGACCCGGACGGGGGTTTTCTACCTCGGCGCTGATCCGGCGCAGCACCAATTCGAGCTCGCCCGACAATGTTTCTTCCGACAAATTGATGAAGATGGCCGAGCGATTGATCGCCGCGCTATCGAAGAATTCGAACTGTTGCTGGTAGCGCAGCATTTTCAGGGGAGGTTCCCCCAGTACCGTGAAATAGAGCGCTGGGCGCTCCACGGTTGCCAGCGCGAACATGATCTGGTGCGCCAACGTGGTCTTGCCGCACCCAGGGGTTCCAGCGATGAGGTTGAACGAGAACTCAGGCAAACAACCGCCCAGCACCTCGTCCAAACCCGGTACGCCAGTGGCTAGCCGTTTGATTGCAACTTTAGTCGTCATCGCAACGTTTCCTGCCCCGTAGAGGCGCTCAAAAGGTCATCGACAATGGAGCCGAGCAAATGCTCGGTAAGCGCAGGACCCAGTAGGCCGCCCAGTAATTCGTACAATTTCTCCAAACCGGCGCCACCTGCCGCAGCGGCCTCCGCGGCGCTCAGCTGTAGGAGTGTGGTTTTGACCGCGGTCAGATCCAATAGCGCGTACACGTCTGGTCGCCCAGTCGCCAGCAATGGGCGCGCGGCCTCAACCAGGTGCAGACTACGCCGGTGCAGCGCTGCCACCGCGTGGCGTCCGATAATGGGCGACAGTACAACATCGATTTGCCGCCACGCCGCGACAATTGCGTCGGCGATTTGCGCAGCATCATCGGCACTGTCCTCCACCCGACGCAGTAGAGCGGTGGTGATCCTATGCGCTTTCATGATGGTTACAGCATTAACCGCTAATCCGTTTTACGGAGCGACTCGTCGATTCCATCGAAGCGGTGCGAACAAACAAACGTGAGCGAGTTATGGGCGATAGCATGTCAGGATTCATGCATGAGATTGGCCTTGTTCCGAGCGGTGCCAATGCATTTAAGCCAATGCATTTAAATGTGCGTTCTGATTGCACCATAGGCTTGTACGCTTCAGTTTGCGCCCTAATACAGGCGATGCATACTGCCAGCAAAGGCGATCGTCACCGCATGGCTGGAGCGTTGCAGGCTCGGTGAGCGTAGCGAGGAGAGCTCGGACCGCGAGAGCGGTTTGCCCGACAGATTGAACATGAGCGCCAACCGTGGTGACTGTTTTTTGACCGACACAAACGAAGCCCACGTCCGCGCTGCGATTGCGGCCGACGCGACTGGATTTATCCACAGAAACGGTGGACGATTTTTTTCTGGGCGCCAGCGAAGGCCGGAGACCTACAAAGGGGAGCCGCGAAGCTCCCCTTCCGTGCTTAACGCGCGTCAGCTTCGAGGACGAAGGTATGCGCCATGTCCAGCAGCTTGCGCAAAGTCTGAATGTGGCTAGCAGGAACGCTCGATGTGTTCTGCCACTTGTCGTCCTTGTCCTTGTAGCTGCGCTCGAAGCTAATGTCATAGAACGTGCCGTTGTCGAGCTCTGCGCGCCCAGAGCGCTTCAGGGTCCTCGTCTTCGCTGACGATGCGTTTACTTGTGCAGGCGGGAATGTCCGTGCGGCAGGTGCTCCCGACGTCAGTTGAGCGAGCGGCTTGGCAATTACGCTGTCCGGCAACGCCGTGACGACGTCATAGTCCGCCTTCGATCGCGCGAACTCATCGCGCTTCTTAAAAAGTATCCAGGGCTCTTGCCTGTCACCAGGTTTGGCAGTCTTGACCAGCTCCCAGAGCCCGGCCATCTTCTGCCCGTGCATCGTGAAGGCAAGTTTGCCCTTTGCCAGGGCCTCACGCGGATCGCCGATTGGTTCCCACGTATCGTTGTCCCAAACGATTACAGTCCCCGCGCCATACTGCTTTGCCGGAATCGTCCCCTCGAATAAGCCGTAGGAAAGCGGATGATCCTCAACGTGGATCGCCATGCGCTTTTCGCTCGGACCGTAGCTGGGCCCCTTTGGCACCGCCCAGGACACCAGCACGCCGTCGAGCTCGAGACGGAAGTCGTAATGGAGCCCGGTGGCCGCATTGTCTCGACCTCGCCTTCGAATCGGGTAGTGAAATTAGCCTTCGGCGCTCGGCTCGACCGGCTTGACCGGTACTTTCAGCGCTCTCGGCTTTAGTTTATCCGGCAGCACGCGGCCCATGCGCGCGCGATGTCCGACGTAAGACCATAGCTTGCTGTTCGTCAGCTCCACTTCTTTTTCCCGGCCGCGCGCGACACCGATTATGGTGAGCTTCGATTGGTCGGACACCGCAATTGCAGCGAGCTTCTCGTTCTTCTCCAATCCCATTACGATCACGCCGCGCCCGCGCGACATGTGTTTAAGCTCAGCCAGCGGAAACAACAGCAGTCGTCCTTCCGACGAGGCGGCCGCTACGTAGCTCTTCTCCGTCGGCGTATACATGACGGGTGCGAGCGGCGTCTCGCCTTCCACGATCGTCATGAACTCGCGTCCCGCGCGCCGCGCGGAGACCATGTCGCCGATCTTGCTCACGAAGCCATAGCCGCCGCTGGACGCCACCATCACGTTGGTTTCCGGTTTGCCCGCGACGACATACAAAATTTGCGCCGCCTCTTGCAACTCCACCAGCGACGATACCGGCGCACCATCGCCACGGCCGGGCGGCAGCTCGCCCGCTAGAATTGTATACGCGCGTCCTTTGGAGTCGAAGAACACAACCGGATCGATGGTGCGACATTGCAGCAGCGCAAGCAGCTCGTCGCCTTCCTTGAATGACAGCGAAGCCGGATCGACGCCCCAATTCTGGCGCGCGCGCACCCAGCCTTTGCGCGAGAAGATCACCGTCACCGGCTCGTCGATCACCGGCGCTTCAACTTCGGCTTTCTCGGCCTCTTCGATTTTCGTGCGACGCTTGTCGCCGAACGCTTTCGCATCGTCTTCGATCTCGCCGATGATCAATTCTTCGAGCGTCTTGCGCGAATTTAGAATACGGTCCAGCGCTTTTTGCTCCTTGCGTTTCTGTTCGAGCTCCTGCTCGATCTTAATGTGCTCCAGCTTGGCGAGCTGGCGCAATCGCATCTCGAGAATGTCTTCAGCCTGGCGCTCGCTCAGCTCGAACGCCGCCATCAATTCCGCTTTCGGATCGTCGGCATTGCGGATGACCTTGATCACCTTGTCGACGTTGAGCAGCACGATCATGCGCCCCTCGAGCACATGAATGCGATCGAGGACCTGGTTCAGCTTGTGCTGCGTGCGCCGGGTGACGGTGGTGAAACGAAAGCGCACCCATTCCGTCAGGATGTCGCGCAGATTCTTGCCGGTCGGGCGGCCGTCGAGCCCGACCATCACCAGATTGATCGGCGTGTTGCTTTCCATGCTGGTTTTCGCCAGCAGGAGATTGACGAATTCCGTCTCGTCGATGCGCGATGACTTCGGTTCGAACACGAGCCGCACCGGATGCACGCGATCGCTCTCGTCGCGCGCCTTGTCCAGCATCGACAACATCAGCTGCTTCTCGCGCTGCTGATCCGGCGTCAGCGATTTCTTGCCGGCTTTCGGCTGCGGGTTGGTGCTCGCGTCGATTTCTTCCAGGACTTTTTTTGCCGAAGTACCCGGCGGCAACTCGTGCACCACGACCTGCCACTGGCCGCGCGCAAGACGCTCGATCGTCCAGCGCGCGCGCACGCGCACGGAACCGCGCCCGCTCGTGTAACTGTCTTTCAGCTCCGCGCGCGGGGTGATGATCTGTCCGCCACCGGGAAAATCCGGACCCTTGATGTACTTCATCAGCCCGACGATGGTCAATTCCGGATCGCGAATCAGCGCGATAGCTGCCTGCGCAACTTCGTTTAAGTTGTGGCTCGGAATTTCTGTAGCCATGCCAACGGCAATTCCCGAAGCGCCGTTGAGCAACACCACCGGCAAGCGCGCCGGCAGCAACACCGGTTCTTGCCGAGTGCCATCGTAGTTCGGCACGAAGTCCACCGTGCCCATGTCGAGCTCGGAGAGGAGCACCTCGGCAAACTTGGTGAGCCGCGCCTCTGTGTACCGATAGGCTGCCGCCTCGTCGCCATCGCGCGATCCGAAGTTGCCTTCGCCATCCACCAACGGATAGCGCATGGTGAAGTCTTGTGCGAGCCGCACCAGCGCGTCGTACACCGACTGATCGCCGTGCGGATGCAACCTACCGAGCACCTCGCCGACAACGGCGGCGGATTTTGTGCGCTTGGTGCCGGCACGAATGCCGCTGTCCCACATCGAATACAGAATGCGGCCCTGCACCGGCTTCTGACCGTCGCCCACGCGCGGCAGCGCGCGGTCCTTCACCGTTGCGATCGCATACTGCAAATACTGCGTCGAGGCATAGCGGCCCAGCGGCAAGGCATCGCCGAACTCGCCGGTGAGCGGCGCGAAGTGCGGCGGCAAGCCACCGCCGCCGCCACTGCCCGACTCGGCTTTCATCGTTGCTTTCGCAGGGGTCTTGGTGTCATCGGCGAGCGCCGCGGCTCCGGCCTCGAATAGATCGGGCTGATCCGGATCGACGTTCATCATGGTTCCTTATCGAGGAGCAAGGCCTTCGGGTTCAATTTCGTGCGGTCGTGCATCGGACTCGCATGCGCTACGTGATGTCCGCCTCGACCAGATTGCCGAAGGTTTCCATCCACTCCCGGCGCTGCGAGGCGTTTTCTTTCGCCATCATCATGTTGAAGATATCTACTGAGACATCGACGCCTTCATCCAGTGCGACCGGCAGCATGCGCCGCGTGTCGGGATTGAGCGTGGTCTCCCACAGTTGCTCCGGGTTCATCTCGCCCAAACCCTTGAAGCGGCTCACGGTCCAGCTGCCTTCGCGCACGCCCTCATCGGTGAGTTTTTCCTGAATCGCTTCGAGCTCCTGCTGATCCAGCGCATAGAGCTTTCTCGCGGGCTTGTTCTTGCCATGCGCGGGCACGTCGATGCGAAACAGCGGCGGCTGGGCGACGTACACGTTGCCGTGATCGATCAGCTTCGGAAAATGGCGAAAGAACAAGGTCAGCAGCAGTACTTGAATATGCGAGCCGTCGACGTCGGCATCGGCCAGGATGATGATCTTGCGATAACGCAGCCCCGACACGTCGGGCGTGTCGGTCGCTTTGTGATGATCGACCCCGATTGCCAGTGCGATTGCTTCGATCTCTTTATTGGCGTACAGCGTGTCCGGGCTGTCTTGCCACGTGTTCTTCGGCTTACCCTTCAATGGCAGCACAGCCTGGAATTCTTTGTCGCGCGCCTGCTTGGCCGAACCGCCGGCGGAGTCGCCCTCGACAATGAATAATTCGTTGCGCTCCGGATCTTCGGATGCGCAATCGGTAAGCTTGCCCGGCAGCACGGCTACGCCGGAGGTTTTTCTGCGTTCGACTTTCTGCGCGGCGCGTGTGCGCACCATCGCCTGGCGCATCACCAATTCCGCGATGCGCCGCCCTTCATCGACGTGCTGATTCAGCCACAGCTCGATCGGATCGCGCACCATCAGCGCGACCAGTTTCACCGCATCGCGCGAGATCAGTTCGTTCTTTACCTGACCCTTGAATTGCGGATCGAGCATCTTCACCGACAGCACGTAATTGGCGCGCGACCACACATCTTCCGGCACGATCTTCAAACCGCGCTGACCCATCGCATGCATATCGATGAAATTCTTGATCGCGTTGTAGACGCCTTCGCGCAAGCCGGATACGTGCGTGCCGCTGTGGCGAGTCGGAATCATGTTGACGTACGATTCGGTAACCAGCTCGCCATCGGGTGTCCAGGCAATCGCCCACATCGCGCCCTCGCCCTCCGCGAAGCTGTCGGATTCCGATTGCGCGGCGATGTAGCGCTCGCCGAAAAAGGTGTCGGCCACCGGCTCGCCAGACTCCATAGCCGTGCGGAAATAGCCTCTGATGCCTTCCGGGAATTGCCACGTCTGCGATTCGATCTTGCCGGCCTTTTCGATACCGAGGGTGAACGCCACGCCCGGCAGCAGCATGGCTTTCGCGCGCATCAGCGCAGCGAGATCGGTGGCGACGATCTTCGGCGAATCGAAATATTTCCCGTCCGGCCAGAAACGAATGCGTGTACCGCTGTCGCGCGGCCCGATGTTTCCGGTTTTTTCCAGCGGCTGCAGCACATTGCCGTTGTTACCGAAAACGATTCGCCAAGCCGCGCCGTCGCGTTTGACGTCGACTTCGAGGCGCGTCGATAGCGCGTTGCTGACGCACACACCAACGCCGTGCAGACCGCCGGCGATGCGATATGCGGCGTCCTTGTCGGTCTTGCGAAACTTGCCGCCTGAATGCAGGGTCGTGAAGATTACCTGCACTGCCGGCACATTTTTCTTCGGGTGAATGTCGACCGGAATGCCGCGGCCATCGTCTTCGACCGATGCCGACCCATCCTCGTACAAGATAACGGCCACGTTTTTCGCGAAGCCAGCGAGTCCTTCATCGGCGGCGTTGTCGATCACCTCCACCAGCGCGTGATTCGGATTCACCGGGTCCGTGTACATCCCCGGCCGATGCAGAATCGGCGAGAGATCCTCGAGGATCTCGATGTCCTCTGCGGTATAGCCGTTAGGCTTCTTGGCCATTGTTTCCTCGACGTGCTTTTGCAGAAGCGGGCCGGGCTGCGGACTTCGCGGAATTTCCCGGCCGCGCCAGATTAATCAGGTCGGCGTCTCTCGAAGCTGTACCCAGTCGCAGCTTCAGCTCGTGGAGGGCATTCTGGTAGCCGTGTGCATTGCGACTGCGGATCGTATCGACCAGTGCCAGCAGTTCGTACAATTTCGCGTCGCGCCGAACTGCAAACGGCACGGACTTGTATAACGGCGCGAATTCATATCCGCGTACGTCGCCGGCGTCGTCGGGCCATACCGGCGGCGGCTCGGCAAGTTGCTCGACCACTCGATTCAACGGCGGCGCGGCGTAACACGTCGGAATCCCGCGAACAAGGGGGCCGCGCTGCGGCGCGAAAACGTATTTCGCGCCGTGTATCAAAAACTCTTCGAGCGCTTCCGGATCCGGCGTTCCCCAAGCGTCCTCGAGTCGCAGTAACGACGCATCCGCGGCTCGCTTGACCCCGGCATGCACCTCAGAGGCCGACATGCCCAACTGATACGCAAGCTGACTGTATGACCACGGCGCGCGTTCGAGTGCTACGATTTTCAGCAGGATGCAGACATCCTGCGGCTTGAGGGCCACAGCTTTCTCCCCACTCGACGTCGCGCAGAACCTCGGATACCAGGCAGGCTCGACCCGGCGCGTTTCGGCCCGTTCGCCTGGGGAACGGCAATGCGACGCGGGTCTCATCCAACTTGCGTGGGCGATTCTATTCGCGAATCGCGAATAGCGAAAGGGGAACAATCATGTGAGTATGGGATCGTAGCTACGGATCTAACAGCAGCAACGCGAATGCTGACCCGAGCAATCTGTAGCGGCTGGCAACCGCGCCACCTCGGAAATAGGCAACCGCTTGTCACCTCGGAAATATAAGGAGCCAACGATGCCCGATCTGACCGTGGACCAGCGAGGCACACTCGAAGCGACGCTCGCGTCCCGCCACCAAGCGTTGGTAGATGAAGTTCGGGCCGAGATCGAGCGTTCGGGTAATTCGACTTATGAAGACATGGCCGGACAAGTCGGCGACTCAGGCGACGAATCCGTGGCTGACCTTCTCAGCGATCTCGGCGCAACGCTGACCGAACGCACGCTGCAGCAGATCCGCGACGTCGACGCGGCGCGTCGTCGTTTACGCGACGGGTCGTATGGAATTTGTATCGACTGCGGTCTGGAAATTCCGTACGAGCGCCTGCTCGCCTACCCGACTGCGCTGCGCGACATTCCCTGCCAAACCCGCTTCGAGAAGAGTTACATGCAAGAAGGCCGGCCGACGTTGTAATCGGCCGGCCTCGTTGATGCGACGGCGCTGCTTGTGCTGCGTAGTTAAGCTATGACTGGTTGCGCAACTTTCTCTTCC
>JBBRGM010000010.1:0-25081 GCA_038240725.1 Burkholderiales bacterium
ACGTGAATCCCGGTTCGCTGATTCTGTCCGCGGAAATGATGCTGCGGCACATGGGATGGGTGGAGGCTGCTGACCTCATCGTGCAATCCACCGAGCGCGCGATTCAGGATCGAATCGTCACCTATGATTTCGCGCGTCTGATGGACGGCGCGACTCAGGTATCGTGCTCCGGGTTTGGTAGCGCGATGATCGAGCGGATGTCGAAGTGAGCATCGGCTCAGCCCAATAAAAAAGCCCGCCTTTTGGGCGGGCTCGGATTATTCTTTTTGGTCGAGGCGGATGGTTGCTCGGACCGCGAATCCTAGTTGAACGTTGCCTCGATAATCCCCTGCGGAAATGCCGGTGGAAGTCGAACCCGTTCGGAGTCGTTAGCGTTAGGCGGCCTGGATGTTCGAAGCTTGCTTGCCCTTCGGACCCTGCGTCACCTCGAACGAAACCTTCTGACCTTCCTTGAGCGTCTTAAAGCCGCTCATGTTGATTGCAGAAAAATGGGCGAACAGATCCTCCCCTCCGTCGTCAGGGGTAATGAAGCCGTACCCTTTGGAGTCGTTGAACCACTTAACCGTCCCAGTTGCCATACATCCTTTCCTCGTATTGAAAACACAGGCCTTGCGAGCCCCACCGGCCGTTTTTATTCAAGCTGCATTTCGCCGTAGAAATCTGCTTGAAAACAAACGCCCAATCTATTTTTAGGCTATTGTGGACTCGAAGTCAAGAAATTAGGTTTCCCTACCATCGGTACATAAAATGCTTCCCACCACTCTTGTAAAGTACTCCGGTATGCGCAAAATTAGATCTGCAGGAATCGTTTATCTCGCTTAGCGTTTGCGAAGTGTCCATGGCTAACGGAAATCGCGAAGGCGTTGTTCTCGACACGCAGAAGAGTAAAGTTAAGCCGCCGCCGATGTTCAAGGTACTGCTGCTTAACGACGATTACACGCCGATGGAATTCGTCGTGTCGGTGGTACAGACTTTCTTCGTCATGAGTCGCGAGCAGGCAACGCAGATTATGCTCAAGGTGCACAGGGAGGGAATGGGAGTGTGCGGCGTGTATCCTAAGGATGTGGCCGCGACAAAAGTCGAACAGGTGATTGCCTTCTCACGCAAGCACGAGCACCCTCTCCAATGCGTGATGGAAGAAACCTGATACGCTTTAGCTTATCGCGGCCTGCAAGGGTCAGCTCTCTCAAAGGAAACGTATGATTGCGCAGGAGCTTGAAGTAAGCCTGCACATGGCGTTCATGGATGCCAGGCAGAAGCGCCACGAGTTCATCACCGTGGAGCATTTGCTGTTAGCGTTGCTTGATAATCCATCTGCTTCCGATGTCCTGCGCGCTTGCGCTGCGAACATCGAAGAGCTGCGCAAGCTGCTCACCGACTTCATCAACGAACACACGCCGATCGTGACCGGGGACGAGGTCGACACCCAGCCAACACTTGGATTCCAGCGCGTGATCCAACGCGCGATTTTGCACGTTCAATCCTCAGGCAAAAAAGAAGTTACCGGCGCTAATGTGCTGGTTGCCATCTTTGGCGAGAAAGATTCGCACGCGGTTTATTTTCTGCACCAGAAAGGGGTCACACGCCTCGATGTGGTGAATTACATCTCGCACGGGATCAGCAAGGTGCCGCAGGCGGGTCCCGCCAAGCAGCAGGAAAACGAATCCGAAGGCGAGCAGGAACAGAACCAAGGCGGCGCGCTCGAAACGTACACGACGAATCTCAACGCGCTCGCGATCTCCGGCAAGATCGATCCGTTGATTGGCCGCGAGCGTGAGCTCGAACGCGTTGTCCAGACGCTGTGCCGCCGTCGCAAGAATAATCCTCTGCTGGTCGGCGAAGCCGGTGTCGGCAAGACCGCGATCGCTGAGGGACTCGCACGCCGCATCATTGAAGGCAGCGTGCCCGATATCCTCGCGCGCTGCCAGGTCTACGCGCTCGACATGGGTGCATTGTTGGCAGGCACCAAGTATCGAGGTGATTTCGAGCAGCGGTTGAAGGCGGTGCTCAAACAGCTGCTGGATAACCCGAACGCGATTTTGTTCATCGATGAGATTCATACGCTGATCGGCGCCGGCGCCGCTTCCGGCGGCACGCTCGACGCGTCGAATCTGCTTAAACCGGCGCTATCTACCGGGCAGCTCAAGTGCATCGGTGCCACGACTTACACCGAATACCGCGGTATCTTCGAGAAGGATCACGCGTTGTCGCGCCGCTTTCAGAAGATCGACGTCGTTGAGCCCAGCGTCCAGGAAACTGTCGAGATTTTGCGTGGACTCAAGAGCCGGTTCGAGGCGCATCACGGCGTGCGTTACACGACATCAGCGTTGACCTCTGCGGCCGAATTGTCGGCACGGTACATCAACGATCGTCATTTGCCGGATAAGGCGATCGACGTCATCGACGAGGCTGGCGCCGCGCAGCGAATACTGCCGAAGTCGAAGCAGCGTCGCGTGATCACCAAGCACGAGATCGAAGACATCATCGCCAAGATTGCACGTATACCGCCGCACAACGTTTCGTCCAACGATCGCAGCAAGCTGCAGAACCTGGACCGCGATTTGAAAGCGGTGGTGTTCGGTCAAGAGAAGGCCATCGATGCGCTCGCGTCGGCGATCAAGATGGCACGCAGTGGGCTCGGCAATCCCCAGAAGCCGACCGGCTGTTTCCTGTTCTCGGGGCCGACCGGTGTCGGGAAAACCGAAGTGGCGCGTCAGCTGGCTTACACAATGGGTGTTGAGCTCATCCGCTTCGACATGTCGGAATACATGGAGCGCCACGCTGTATCCAGGATGATCGGTGCGCCTCCCGGTTATGTCGGGTTCGATCAAGGCGGTCTGCTCACTGAAGCGATCAGCAAGCACCCCTATTCGGTGCTTCTGCTCGATGAAATCGAAAAGGCGCACCCGGACATCTTCAATATTCTTCTGCAGGTGATGGATCATGGCACGCTCACGGACAACAACGGCCGCAAGGCGGATTTCCGTAACGTGGTGTTGATCATGACGACGAATGCAGGCGCCGAGTCGCTGACGAAGAGCATGATGGGCTTCACGCCTTCGATGGTGCAGGGCGATGAGCTGCAAGAGATCAAGCGCATGTTCACGCCCGAGTTCCGCAACCGTCTCGACGCGACGATCTCGTTCGCCCCGCTTACGCATGAGGTCATCATGCGCGTTGTCGACAAGTTCCTTATGCAACTCGAGGATCAACTACACGAGAAGAAAGTCGAGGTCAGCTTTACTCAAGCGTTGAAGGATCATCTGGCCAAGCACGGCTTCGATCCGCAGATGGGTGCGCGGCCGATGTCGCGATTGATTCAGGATACGATCCGACGCGGCCTGGCGGATGAGCTGCTGTTCGGCAAGCTCGTCGCGGGCGGCAAAGTCCTGGTAGACGTCGACACGGATGGTAAAGTCCGCCTTGAGTTTCCCGCAGAGGAAGCGACGCCGGAAGCAAGCGTCGCTTCTTGAAGCAGCGCTAACAAACGAAACGGGCAAGTCCGATGGACTTGCCCGTTTTTATTTACGCTGGCGAATCCGCGTGGGCGGACTGCTCATCGTGTCATCGGCTATAGCGCGTGCCTCAGGGTCCAGTAGCGAGCGGGCGAGACGGATCAGCGATCCACTCGCTCCACGAGCCGGGATACAAACGCGAGCCCGGCAATTCAGCAATCTCCATCGCTAACACGTTGTGGCATGCGCTGATGCCGGATCCGCATTGATGCACGACGCGAGATGGCGATGCTGTCTGCAGCAGTATTTCGAATTCACGCTTCAACACGTCCGGAGATTTGAACCGGCCGTCAGGTCCGAGATTGTCTTTGTACAAGCGGTTTCTGGCGCCGGGTATGTGGCCAGCAACAGGATCGATCGGTTCGGTCTCGCCGCGGAAGCGCTCTGCCGACCGCGCATCGACCAAAACCATCTCGCTCTGGTTGAGATGCTCTCGGACGTAGTTTGCGTCGACCATCGCTTCGCGTGGCCGGGCCGTGAAAGTAGCGGGCTTGATATTCGGGAGCTCCGCGGTGACCGGCAGACTTGCCCGCGACCAGGCTTCCCAGCCGCCGTCCAGCACCGCCACTGCGTCGTGACCGAGCCAGCGCAGGATCCACCACAAGCGGGTCGCCGATGATCCCGCGGCGCTGTCGTAGCAGATCACTTGCTTCGAAGCATCAACGCCGTTGCTGCCGAGCCATTCAATGACGCGTTCTGGCTTCGGCAGGGGATGACGCCCATTGCGGCCGTTTTTCGGAGCAGCGAGGTCGTTGTCGGTGTGTGCAAATCGAGCGCCCGGAATATGCGATTGCGCATACGCTTGCGCTCCCGCGTCCGGCTTCATCAAGTCGTGCCGACAATCGAAAATAATCCAGTTCGCGTCGTTGAGATGAGTATTGAGTTGGTCTGCCGCGATGATTGTCGTGTAGCTCATAATCGATTCGAGTTCAGGTTTCAGATCCATCGAGCCACGCGCGCGCCAAGGGTTCATCATCGAATACGCGCACTTCGGCATCGAGAAAAAGTTGCGACAACCAGGCGCTCCAGGGCGCCCAGCGATCATCGCTCAACATGGCGATGCGGCGGACGTCGTGGCTATGGCTGCGGGTGAATTTGATGTCCTCCCACACCACGTCGAGCGTGGATGTCAACATGGCGCGCAGGTCTACCAGGAGGTCTACTCGGCTAGACACTCGCAGTTGTTCCGCGAGTTCGGCTTCAAACGTCCGGTAGTCCGCGAGCGTTACCTCGCCGAACAACCCCACCACAAGAAGCGCGCCGTCACGCTGAAGGGAGATCATGTACGTGGTATCCAAAAAGGCAGGATAACCGTTTCAGAAAAGGTTCGCGCGCGTCGATCGATTGCCGCTTCGATGCTCATGTGCTGATGGGTAGAAATGGCTCAACGTGCCTGCGGACGTAGTCGTGAAAATGCACCATGCCGTCCTCGGATGGAGACTGATACGGACCGCGGAAATCTTTCCCTGCTTGATACAGCACGCGCCGGCCATCATGCATCCGCTGACAAATCTCGGCGTCTTCCTGCGCGCTTTCTGCATACGCCTGCTGATGCAGCTCGACCAGCTCGCGCTCGAACAGGGCGACTTCCTCCGGATAGTAATACTCGACGGTATTCACGCATTTCTCCGGTCCGCGCGGCTGCAGCGTGCTGATCACGATACAGAACGGATACCATTCCAGCATGACGTTCGGGTAGTAGCATGACCAGATCGTGCCGTACTTCGGGATCTTGCCATCGGTGTAGCGGAGCAGCGCTTCGGTATATTTTTCGTACGCGGGCGAGCCTGCTTTGGTCAGATTTTGGTAGACACCCATTTCCTGAGTGCTCCAGTACTCGCCGAATCGCCATTGATACGCCGACGGATCGACGAACTTGCGCAGACCCGGGTGGAAAGCGCCCACGTGATACAGCTCGAGATAGATTTCCATGAAGGCCTTCCAGTTGTACGGGTACTCGATCGTCTCCACGCGATCGAGCACATGGTCCTGGAAACTGTAGTCCTGAAGCAGATGAAACTGCGCGAGGTCGATACTCGGATCGCGCGGCCCGGTAAATAGCATGCCGTTCCAATTAGCCACGGGCGTATGCGGCAAGTCGAGCCGCAGGTCTGCGGGAAATTCCGGCGCGCCCAGCAGTTTGCCTCGCAGATCGTAGGTCCATCGGTGGATTGGGCAGACCAGACTGTACGCGTTGCCGTGTCCGCTCAGGATGAGCGCCTGGCGATGCCTGCAGACGTTGGAGAGCAACTCGATGCCTGCATCATTGCGTACCAGAGCCTGACCGTTTCCGGTCAGCGCGAGCGCATAGTAGTCGCCGTGGTTCGGGACCATCAACTCGTGACCGACGTAGCCCGGCCCCGCATCGAACAAAGCGCGCTGCTCGATTTGCGCGATGACCGGATCGAAGTACCATGAGATCGGAAGCTGAGTCGATTTGTCAGCCAATGTCGAAGCGTTTGCCAGGTCGCTCATCTGCGGTTGCGAAAAACGAACATCATGAAGTCGAGCTCGGTGAGGCGATGCGTTGATTGACAGCGAACGTGCAGGGATTACATCGACGCCGGCTATCAGAGCTTTAATGCGCAACCGCGGGGAAAATTCCCGGCGGCGACTTAGTACCTTCGCGTTGACCCGGATAGGCCGGATACGCTATTTTCACACGTTTTCCCAGCTTCACTAATCCCCGATCGACTGTCGCATGCCAAATTCCGAGCCGCCTTCCGAGTCGCGCGCGCTTCCTGATCCCGCAACGAGCGGGAATTCTGCTGCCCCGGAAAGTTTCGAGGTCGCGTTAAGCGAGCTCGAAGCGATCGTTTCGCGCATGGAGTCCGCAGACCTCACCTTGGAGCAATCGCTGGTGGAATACAAACGCGGCGCATCGCTGCTGCAATTTTGCCAGTCTGCGCTGCGAGATGCACAGCAACAGGTGAAGATTCTGGAAGCAGGAATTCTCAAAGACTTCTCCGGTGACGTTGACAACGCCTGATTTCGAAGCGTGGATCTCTGCGCAGCGGCGACGCGTAGAACAGGCGCTCGAGCATCTGCTGCCATCGTCCAACATCGCGCCCGGCAGGCTGCATGACGCGATGCGCTACGTTGTCCTCGGCGGCGGCAAACGTATGCGTCCGTTGCTTGCGTTTGCTGCCGGCGAGTTGACCAGCGCGATACCGGAAAACGTTACGGCTGCCGCTGCGGCGGTCGAGCTGATTCACGCGTACTCGCTCGTGCATGATGATCTGCCGAGCATGGATGACGACGTGTTGCGTCGTGGAAAACCCAGTTGCCATGTGGCCTACGATGAAGCGACCGCCCTGTTGGTCGGAGACAGCCTGCAAAGTCTGGCGTTTCAGGTACTGGCGGAATCGCGTGGGATCGCCGGGCAGGGGCGGCAGATCGAATTGCTGCGCACACTGGCCATCGCGGCGGGCTCGCGCGGAATGGCGGGAGGGCAAGCGATCGATCTCGCCAGCGTAGGTCAGGAACTGAGTGTGCCGGAGCTGGAGTTCATGCATATTCATAAGACCGGCGCATTGATTCGTGCGGCGGTTCTGCTAGGAGCGGGCTGCGGCGAGCCGCTCGATCCCGAGCGTCAGGAAAAACTCGATCATTTCGCCAAATTTGCCGGTCTTGCATTCCAGGTAGTGGACGATCTGCTCGATGTGCAGGGGGATACCGCGACCTTGGGGAAAACTGCCGGTAAGGATGCGCAGCATGGCAAGCCGACGTATGTAAGTGTGCTCGGTGAAGTGAGGTCGCGAGATTTGGCGCAAGATCTACATGGCGAGGCATTGTCTGCGCTGGGATCTCTCGGCCCAGGTGCGCAGCGGCTGCGCGAGCTGACGGATTTTATCGTCCTTCGGTCGCATTAGGTGCCGTGCGCTCTATCCGACAAATTCTGCGGTATTTTTCGATGACGTCCATATGCAAATCAAAAGAGTCGATGAACGATGCGTGTGGTAGCACCCGAGCTGATTACGTCGTCAAGGTGATCCATGCCTGAACTCCTGCAGACCATCAGAGACCCGAGCGACTTGCGCAAGCTCGACCGCAAAATGCTGCCTGTGCTGGCGGCGGAATTGCGCGAGTTCATGCTCAACTCGGTGTCGAGTACCGGCGGCCATCTGTCTTCCAACCTCGGAACGGTTGAGCTCACTATCGCGCTGCACTACGTGTTCAATACACCGCACGATCGGCTGGTGTGGGACGTCGGGCATCAAACCTATGCACACAAGATTCTGACTGGACGCAGCGCGGGCATGGCGAGCCTGCGCATGTACAAGGGGCTGGCGGGTTTTCCCCGACGGGAAGACAGCCCCTACGATACGTTCGGTACAGCGCACTCGAGTACTTCGATCAGCGCGGCACTGGGCATGGCCGTAGCGTCGCGGAAAGCGGGCGAAGATCGACGTGTCGCCGCCATCATCGGCGACGGCGCGATGACCGCGGGAATGGCGTTCGAAGCGCTCAATAACGCGGGCGCGATGGATGCCAATCTTCTAGTCATTCTCAACGACAACGATATGTCGATTTCCGAGAATGTCGGTGCGCTGAACAACTATCTTGCGCGGCTCATGTCGGGCCGGTTCTACGCGGCTGCCCGCAGGGCAGGGGAAAAGGTGCTCGGCGTCATTCCGCCGGTGCTCGATTTCGCCCGGCGCGCCGAAGAGCACGTGAAGGGCATGGTCACGCCGGGGACGCTATTCGAGGAGTTCGGCTTCAACTATATCGGACCCATCGATGGTCACGATCTCGATGTGCTGGTCACCACGCTCACCAATATCGGAAAATTGCCGGGACCGCAGCTTCTGCATGTCGCGACTCGCAAAGGTAAGGGTTATCAGCCAGCCGAAGAAGATCCCATCCTGTACCACGGCGTGACGAAGTTCGATGCCGCCGCTGGCATCAAGATCAAGCCGCCGGGCAAGCAAACCTACACGCAGGTGTTCGGCGACTGGCTTTGCGCGATGGCCGCGCAAGACGATCGCCTGGTCGCTATCACCCCGGCGATGCGCGAGGGCTCGGGGATGGTTCGCTTCTCGCAGGAATATCCGGATCGCTACTTCGACGTCGGCATCGCGGAGCAGCACGCGGTGACGTTTGCGGCTGGGCTCGCCTGTGAGGGTGTGAAGCCCGTGGTCGCGATCTACTCGACTTTTCTGCAGCGAGGCTACGATCAGTTGATCCATGACGTCGCGATCCAGAACCTGCCCGTGGTGTTCGCGATCGATCGTGGCGGCCTCGTGGGTGCAGATGGTCCGACGCATCAAGGCGCATTCGATTTGTCGTACCTTCGCTGCATCCCGAATCTCACCGTGATGGCGCCCGGCGATGAGAACGAGTGCTGGCAAATGCTGTACACGGCCTACACCCTGGATTCGCCGGCGGCGGTTCGCTACCCGCGCGGGACCGGACCCGGCACGCCAATCGACACCGCAATGCGCGGAGTTCCCGTGGGCCGTGGTGAGATGCGTCGGCGTGGGAGCGGTATCGCCATCCTGGCGTTCGGCAGCATGCTCAGACCGGCTCTGGAGGCCGCTCAGCAGCTCAACGCGACTGTAGCGAACATGCGGTTCATCAAGCCTCTGGATGAGGCGCTGGTGGCCGAGCTCGCGGCTTCGCACGATGCGCTGGTGACCATCGAGGAGAACGTGATCGAGGGCGGTGCAGGCAGTGCGGTACTGGAAGCACTGGCGCGCGCTGCAATCACTATTCCGGTACTCCAGCTCGGGCTGCCGGATCGCTTCGTCGAGCACGGCGATCCCGCTGTGTTGCTGAAGGAATGCGGCCTCGACAGCGATGGCATTCAGCGGTCGATTAAAACCTGGAAGGTCGACAAGTTTACTCGGGTATAGCGGGCCGACTATAATCGGTGCATTCGCTTACCAATGGATTACGCAATGAACCATCCTGGTGTCCCTGGGCTTATCCCCGACGTGCAAGGCGCAGCCGACTCGCGCCGGCTGGCGATCGATCGCGTGGGCATCAAATCGATCCGGCATCCGGTGCAGATCAGTGACAAGGACGGGAGCGTGCAGCACACCGTTGCATCTTTCAACATGTACGTGCATTTGCCGCATGACTTCAAGGGCACGCACATGTCGCGTTTCGTAGAGATTTTGAACGGCCACCTGCGCGTAATTTCGGTGGAATCTTTCCAGACGATTGTGCGCGAGATGGTCAAGCGACTCGACGCTGAATCCGGCCGCATCGAAATGAGCATTCCCTATTTCATCAAGAAGGCTGCCCCGGTTTCCGGCGTGCAGAGTCTGCTCGACTATGAAGTCACCTTCGTCGGAGAAATTCTGCGCGGTGCCTATCGCTTTAGCATGACCGTCCAGGTGCCAGTCACCAGTTTATGTCCGTGCTCCAAGGAGATCTCCGACTACGGCGCGCACAATCAGCGGTCCCACATAACCGTTACTGCGCGTACGCGCGGCCTGCTGTGGATTGAAGATCTGGTGCGAATCTGCGAGGAGCAGGCGTCGTGCGAGTTGTATGGGCTGCTCAAGCGCCCTGACGAAAAGTACGTCACGCAACGCGCCTACGACAATCCGAAATTCGTGGAGGACATCGTGCGCGACGTGGCGGGTGCACTGAACCGCGAACCGCAGATCGAAGCGTACGTAGTCGAATCCGAGAATTTCGAATCGATCCACAACCATTCGGCTTATGCGCGCATCGAGCACGATGGAGCGCAAACCTGATAGCTCCACGCGGGCAACGTACGCTAATAAAAAGGGCCGCATTCGCGGCCCTTTTTATTCGCCTAAGAAAGAAAGCAGGCGTTTGTCCGAAGCAGGATCAATAACGCTTGGTCAACGTCAAATCGGTGCCCGCCTGACGCATCTCGACCCGCGTGAGAAAACTCATGCCGAGCAGTACGAACGGCATCTCCGACTCGTGCACCAGCGCATCGACGTTGGTCAGCGTGATGTCGCCCACCTTCACCGTGTCGAGCTTGACCCGGTAGACGCGCGCAACGCCGTTTGCCGTGCGCGTCGTACCGCGCTCGCCGGCCAGATAGTTCACGCCGATGCGTCGGGCGTCGCTGATGCCGATGGAAATCATCGTCGCGCCGGTGTCGACCAGAAACTGCATGATCGCGCCATTGATGCTTCCCGCA
The DNA here is from genome assembly GCA_038240725.1 of Burkholderiales bacterium. Lineage (GTDB taxonomy): Bacteria > Pseudomonadota > Gammaproteobacteria > Burkholderiales > SHXO01 > SHXO01. The sequence continues at coordinate 10,642 of JBBRGM010000010.1, forward strand.
GTCATGAAGTGCCCGCGCGTATCCGCCACCAGGGTGACACTGCTGGACGCGTTGAAATTTGAGCCGATGGCTGAAAGCTGGCTGGTTCCGATCGGCAAGCTGCGGCGCTTGCCGTTGATCTCGAACAGCGCCGTTTCCGGCGTTGCTTTGACCAGTCTGATGTTGCTGCGGATGTTCTCGCCGTCGTGGAGCACGCGTGGTCGCTGGCTTGTGCCGATCTGCACAACCGCCTTGCCGCTCGACAGACCGACCACATTGATCTCGTCTTCTGAAGGTGCGGTAACCTCGGCATGCGCCGCTGGACTGAAAACCAGTGGGCTAAACATTAGAAGCGCAACCGAGATTGACCTAAACTTCCGCATGACCATGTTTCGAACACTCCGACTATGAAACCCGTTGCGATTTTCCGTCACTATGTAACCGAGGGCCCGGGCTATTTCTCGGAGTACCTGGACCGTGCTGTTATCCCGTGGACGCTGATCAAGCTCGACCAGAGCGATCCAGTCCCTGGCGAACCTGACGACTTCAGCGGCCTGGCATTTATGGGCGGCCCGATGAGCGTCAATGACCCGCTGCCCTGGATCCCGCCGGTTTTATCGCTGATCCACGCAGCGGTGGCAAGAGATGTGCCGGTGCTCGGTCACTGCCTGGGCGGCCAACTCATGTCCAAAGCGCTGGGCGGGGTAGTGACGCGCGCCCTAGTGAAAGAGATCGGCTGGGGGCCGGTAAAGCTTGAGGAAAAAACGACCGCCAAACTCTGGTTCGGCTCGCTTCCGGATGAATTTCACGCGTTCCACTGGCATGGCGAAACGTTCAGTGTGCCAACCGGCGCTACCCGGGTTTTATCGAGTCCTTGGTGTGAGAACCAGGCGTTCGCACTGGGCAAGCATCTCGGCCTGCAATGCCACATCGAGATGACGGAATCGTTGGTTCGCAGCTGGTGCGAAACTGGGGAGCGGGAGATCCGGCGCAGCAACAGCATCGCGGTGCAGCCGGTAGATAAAATTCTCGCCAGTCTGGAGCCGCAAGTCCAAGCGCTACATCGCGTCGCGGATGCCGTGTACGCACACTGGACCGCAGGCCTGCGCGCTTAGTCTCGATAGTTGGTGAACTGGATTGGGAAATCGGTCACTGTTTTCTTCACCAGCGCGATCCCGTCCTGCAGGCTGTCGCGCTTGGCGCCTGAGACGCGTACCACGTCGCCTTGAATGCTGGCTTGCAGCTTGAGCTTGCTGTCCTTGATCAGCTTGACGATTTTCTTCGCCAATTCTTGATTGACACCGGTTCGCACGGTGACGATCTGCTTGAGCTTGTCGCCGCTGATTTTTTCCGTTTTGCCTTTTTCCAGAGAACGGACATCGACGCTGCGCTTGGCGAGCTTGCCGATCAACACATCGTAGACCTGGCCGAGTTTGAACTCGTCATCCGCGAACAAGGTCAGCACGTGTTCCGCGTGTTCGATGCGTGAATCCGAGCCTTTGAAATCGAATCGAGTGGTGATTTCTTTGTTGGCCTGGTCCAGCGCATTGCGCAGTTCTACTTCATTGACCTCTGATACGACATCGAAGCTAGCCATTGCCTGGCCTCATCAAGGAGCGATCAACGGGACGGTAAACGAACTCATCGGCAGACTGGTTCCATCGTCGAATTCAGCGGCCGCTTCGATGCCGAGGCGGGCGATCTGCTCGGCGGTAAGATCTTCGTTACCGTAGCGAGCGAACATCGCGCCCAGCGCGTAATCGCTGCCGCTGCCGTACGCATAAAATTTGGAGAACTCCTGCACGGTGCGATGCGCAGCGACGCCGAAGATGCCATGCTTATTGGCGATCAGACAATCCATACGCGACGACTCGAGCGCGTCATCCTTGTCTTCTTCCGGCATCAAAAAGTAGCGCTCCTTGAGAAAACCGTGCAGCCGGTTCCAGGTGCGAAAGATATTGATCGTCGTATCGAGTCGAATTTCCTCGGGTGCATGCTCGAAGTAATCCTGCAGGATGGTTTTGAAGGTTGCATAACCGGTGACCGCCAGATAGCTGCTGCCGACCTTGAAAATCTTCTCATGGTTGGCGATGTAGGCCGCGCTCTCTTTCGCCGTTCCCCACTTGATGAGCGTATCCGCCGCGATCGCGGCGACGCCGTTTTTCCTGACCACCGTGACCGTAGTCATCGCGCTCTGCACTTGCGAACTATCACCGCCATATCCACACCTTGATCCCGAGGCCACCAAGTGGCTGCGATTGCTCGTACTGTTCTAGTTTCAGACGCATTGCTGACTACGTTCTTCCTCGGGTAGCGGCGATCCGCATGCGCAGCGCGTTCAGACGGATAAAGCCTTCGGCGTCTTTTTGATTATAGGCGCCTCGATCGTCTTCGAAGGTCGCGATGCTGGTGTCGAACAATGAATCGGTTTTCGAGTCGCGCCCGACCGTGACGACGTTGCCTTTGTACAACTTCAGCCTTACCCAGCCATTTACCGGCGCCTGCGAGGCGTCGATCATCTGCTGCAGCATGCGCCGTTCGGGGCTCCACCAGTAGCCGTTGTAGATGAGCGACGCGTAGCGCGGCATGAGATCGTCTTTCAGATGCGCGACTTCGCGGTCGAGCGTGATCGACTCGATCGCGCGATGGCCTTTCATCATGATGGTGCCGCCCGGTGTTTCGTAGCAGCCGCGCGATTTCATACCGACGTAGCGGTTCTCTACCAGGTCTAACCGGCCGATGCCATGACGAGATCCCAGCGCGTTGAGCTCGGTCAAAACGGCTGCCGGGCTCAACGCCTTGCCGTTTACTGCAACGATGTCCCCGGCACGATATTCGAGCTCGAGGTATTCGGGCTGGTCCGGGGCAGCTTCCGGCGATACGGTCCAGCGCCACATACTCTCTTCGGGCTCCTGCGATGGATCTTCCAGCGCGCGTCCTTCAAACGAGATATGCAGGAGGTTCGCATCCATGCTGTATGGGCTGCCGCCTTCGCGGTGTTTCATCTCGATCGGGATGCCGTGCTTCTCGGCGTACGCAAGCAGCTTTTCGCGCGACGTGAGATCCCATTCGCGCCACGGCGCAATGACCCGGATGTCCGGTTGCAGGGCGTAATAACCGAGCTCGAAACGGACTTGATCGTTGCCCTTTCCGGTCGCGCCATGCGCGACGGTGCCTGCGTTGGTTTCGCGGGCGATCTCGATCTGGCGCTTGGCAATCAGTGGCCGCGCGATACTCGTGCCGAGTAAATATTCCCCCTCGTAGATGGTATTGGCACGGAACATCGGGAACACGAAATCGCGCACGAATTCTTCACGCAGATCATCCACGAAAATCTGCTGCACGCCGAACTGCCGCGCCTTCGCCCGTGCGGGCTCGAGCTCCTCGCCCTGGCCGATGTCCGCGGTGAAGGTGACGACCTCGCAGTTGTACGTGTCCTGCAGCCACTTCAAGATAACCGAAGTATCCAGCCCTCCCGAATAGGCTAGAACGACCTTGCCGATCGAATCCATTGCAGCCGATATCCTTGTAATTTCGATCAGGTGCGGTTGGGGTCCGCTGCCTTTTCCTGTTCTTCCTGCTCTCGCTCGAGGTCGGGCTGATAGACGCCGTCGACCCATTCCCCAATAAATACTTTGCCGTCGGGCCGGCGGTATTGCCCTTCTCCGTGCGGCTTACCGTTCTTCCAACCGCCTTCGTAGAAACTGCCATCGGGCGAGTCGTAGCGACCGGCGCCGTCCTGCACGCTATGCTTCCAGTCGCCTGCGTATTTGGCACCGTCGGTTTTGCTCAGTACGCCATGCCCATTGGCCCATCCGGCGTCGAGATGGCCTTCGTAGAGATCGTCGGGCTTGCCTTCGAAAAACCATTGCAGCGCGCCGTCGCCGTCCGCGAAACCGCCTTTGCAAGCACCCGTCCAAGTGATCGTTTCTCCTGCTCGCGGAAACGTGTTGGCTACCTTGCAGCCATTCTTATCGGCGATCCAACTCACCTCTTCATCGGCTGCGAATGCGAGACCAGCCAACGCCGAGCCGAGAAGGAAGCAAGCGGTCAATGCAAAACGAGATAGCAGTTTCATAGGGCCAGGTCCTTTAAAGTTGCGCCGCTTGACTGCATCGGTTCGATGGCGAAGGGCGTATTAGTTTTCCTGCGCGGGGCTTGCCGGGTTTTCCGGCGTGGGACTCACGACATTCTCCTGCACCGGGGCAACCAGGGCGCCTTCCTTCCAGACGCCTTTTACTATCTGACCAGAGCCCAGGGTCATAGTGCCCTCGCCATCGGGCTGCCCGTCTTTCCACTCGCCTTCGTAGGCGTCGCCGCCCGGCAACGCAAGCTTGCCTACGCCGTTCTGTTTGCCGTTCGACCAGCCGCCCTGATAAGTCGTCCCATCCGGCATGGTCAATTTACCTGTGCCGGACAGTTCACCACGGTCCAAGGCACCTTCATAACGGGGGCCGGGCTGCTTGTCGATCAACCATTCCATCACGCCTCCGTCTTGGCCGAAACCATTTCGGCACTCGCCACTCCAGCTTACGGTCTCATTGGGTCTAGGATTCGGATTGGCAATCTTGCAGCCGTTCTGATCGCCGATGTAGCCGTCCTCTGCAGCCGCCATTGCAGCAGATGCGGTAAGCCATGCGAAAAGTAGAAATCGCGTCGTCCCGAGTAAGCTCATAGGTGTATGCCTTTTTGGGTCTTGTTGATGTACGCGCTAGTTTTCGACTCTGCCCAGCAGCAAATATTCTATTAAAGCCTTTTGCGTGTGCAGCCGGTTTTCTGCTTCGTCCCAGACGACACTCTGCGGACCATCGATTACCGCGGCTTCGACTTCTTCCCCACGGTGCGCCGGCAGACAATGCATGAACAGCGCATCCGGTGCAGCCAGCCGCATCATCTCCTGGTTTACCTGATACGGCGCAAATTGCCGGCTGCGTTCCTCCGCTTCGTCCTCGAACCCCATGCTGGTCCAAACGTCGGTGGTAACCAGACTGGCATTGCGCACGGCGTCGCGCGGATCGGAGAACGCCTCGAGATGCAGACTTTCGTAGCTCTCGCCGCGCTCGGGCTCCAATTCGTAACCAGGCGGCGTCGACACGTGCAGATTGAAATCCATGATGCGGGCCGCCTGCAGCCAAGTGTTGCAGACATTGTTCGAATCGCCGATCCAGGCGACGGTCTTGCCTTCGATCGGACCACGGTGCTCGATGAAGGTAAACAGGTCGGCCAGTATCTGACAGGGATGATATTCGTCGGTAAGCCCGTTGATGACCGGCACGCGGGAATGCGCTGCGAAACGCTCGACGATCTCCTGTTTGAAGGTGCGAATCATGAGCACGTCGACCATGCGCGAGATGACTTCTGCCACGTCTTCGATTTTCTCGCCGCGTCCGAGCTGGGTGTCCCGCGTGCTGAGAAACAGGGCGGTCCCACCGAGCTGTGCCATACCGGCTTCGAACGAAACTCGCGTGCGCGTCGAGTTTTTCTCGAAGATCATGCCGAGCGTCTTGCCCTCCAGCGGCTGATAAAGCGTCCCGTCGCGGTGTCGCGATTTTAGCGTGCGCGTGCGCGCCAGCAGCCGCTCCAGCTCAGCGCGGGAGAGGTCCTTCAATTGCAGGAAGTGCTTGACGAGCGCCATGCGGATGCGGCCGGAGGGAACTAGACACGCGCAGACAGATTGCGGCGCGGGCGACCGCATAATGGCGGGGCGCTACCAGCGTTCTGAGAAACCGACCGGAGCTTGGCAGTCGGCAATGAGTCGTTCGCGACCATCTTAATCATGTCACCCCGTGGTCGCCACGGCAGTTGGCTCGGCGACCAATGTGTGGATCAGCTCAGAGACGCCATCGATCAACTGTTCGGCTTCTGCGGGACGCATGATCAGCGGCGGCAGAAGACGCAGCACGCTATCTGCGGTGACGTTGATCAGCAGACCGCGGTCCAGCCCTGCTTGGATCAGGCTATTGCACGGCTGGCCGACGTCGATGCCGATCATCAATCCCTTGCCGCGGATCTCCCGGATGGCGGGCAGATCGCTCAATCGTTTGCGCAGCTCGCCGCGGATCAACTCACCGATCTGCGCCGCGTTGTTCAGCAAGTTGTCCTCAGCGATGACTTCGAAGACGGTCGAGGCCGCCACGCAGGCGAGTGGATTGCCGCCGAAAGTAGACCCGTGATTTCCCGGTTTGAACGCATGCGCCGCCGCTCCAGCGGCGAGACAGGCGCCCATCGGGATGCCATTGGCAAGGCCCTTCGCCAGGGTCATCACGTCGGGCTTGATTCCGACCAGCTGATGCGCGAACCATTTGCCGGTGCGACCAATCCCGCTTTGCACCTCGTCCAGCATCAACAGCCAGCCATGCCGGTCGCACGCCTCCCGCAACTGCGGCAGGTAGCCATCGTCGGGGACGTTGACGCCGCCTTCGCCTTGAATCGGCTCGACCAGCACCGCGACGATGTTCTTGTTATTTCCTGCGACCTGCTCCAGCGTGGAAATGTCGTTGTAAGGCACGCGGATAAATCCGGCGAGCAGCGGTTCGAAGCCGGCTTGCACCTTGCGGCTTCCGGTTGCCGACAAGGTCGCCATGGTGCGGCCGTGGAATGCTTTCTCCATGACGATGACGGAAGGCTGTTCCACACCGCGCTGATGCCCGTACAGCCGGGCCAATTTTATCGCCGCTTCATTCGCTTCGCAGCCCGAGTTGCAAAAGAACGCGGTGTCCATTCCGGCCAAGCCGCACAGCAGATCGGCGAGGCGCTCCTGCTCGGGAATCTGGTACAGGTTCGATGCGTGAATCAAACGCGATGCTTGCTCGGACAGCGCGCGCATCAAGCGCGGATGGGCATGACCTAATCCGCTGACTGCAATTCCTGAGAGGCCGTCGAGGTAGCGCTTACCTTGCGTATCCCAAAGCCAGACACCTTCGCCGCGGGCGAAGGCCACCGGCAACCTGCCGTAGGTATCCATCAAGTGCGAAGTCATTGGGTCGCGTGTCTCTGGCGAAAAAAGTTACGGCGGCCAAAGCCGCCGTGCGTCGTTCTGTATGATTCCAGCGAAGACTAGTTTTATCCGAATCAGACCGTCGGCGCAAGTTGCAGGGCGAGTCCGCTCAGGTTTTCAGCTTCTTCAAGCCTTTCTCGTCGCTGGGGGTCAGCACCCGCAGGCACGGCAGATAGCCATCGTGCACGATACCGTGCAATTCGATGCGCTTGTGACTTCGGAGCAGGCCGGCCAGGTACTGCATGATGTCCGCCGTGATGATCTGACCGGGAACGAGAACCGGAATGCCGGGCGGGTAGGGCGTAATCTGATCGGCGGCGACTTTGCCGTTCAATGCGCTATTGATTTTGTCCCGTTCGTCGAGAATCGCGAGGTACTGACCGGCGCTGTAGAAGGCATCGCGCGGTAGATATTTGAGCGAGGTAAATCCAGGAATCTCGGGTGTGCGATAGAGACGGCGGGCCGTACGGCCTTCGCGGGATATACGCATCATCGCATCGTACAGACGCGACACTTTGCTTCGCGTAGTGCCGACGGTTAGCAGGAGCGACAGCGTATTGAACGTCGATTTCTCGACCTGGATGTTGTAGCGCTCGAACAGCTCGCTCTGCAGTTCCTCCACCGTGTAGCCGCACTCTGAGATGTCGACCGTAACCTTGGTTGAGTCCAGTTGAATGTTGTCGTGCCGCACATCATCGGGCAGCAGATCTTCCAGCTCGAGGACGCGGAACACACCAGTGGAGTTGATCTGCTGGCGCAATTCCTTCGATAACGCAAGCGTGCGCGCGAGCAGTTTGTAGCCTTCCATGATCGCCTGCTTACGTGCTACGTCGAGACTCGCGATCATGCTGTATTGCGGGCTGGTAGACGTGTGCATGTTGAAGTTCTCCCGGAAGATGTGCTCGTTGAAGCCGGGATCGTTCACGTGAATCATGCTTGCCTGCGAGAATGCGGATAACACCTTGTGCGTACTCTGGGTCGCGTAGTCGGCGCCTGATTCCAGCGCGGTCGGGCGGAACGCCGGGTGGAATCGCGCGAAGCCGTACCAGGCTTCGTCCACCACCACTTTTATTCCCTTGGCGTGTGCCGCTTCGATCAGCGGCGCCAAGTCATACCGCAGGCCATCGTAGGTGCACGACGTGAGCACGAGGGCCTGCGCATCGGGATGTTCTTCGATGGTCCGCAAGATCGTCTTCTTCGGTACCGGGCCGAAGATGCCGTATTTGCGATTCAACGAAGAGTCGAGATAGACCGGGTGCGCGCCGGATAGGACGACGCCGTGATGTACGGATTTGTGGCAGTTGCGATCCAGTAAGAGCTTTTCGCCTGGTGCGATCAGCGTCTGAAAAATGACCTTGTTGCCGGTGGATGTGCCGTTTGTCGCGAAGAACGTGCGCCGTGCACCGAACGCTTTCGCCGCAAGCTTCTGCGCTTCGGCAATCACGCCGGTCGGCTCCATCAACGAGTCGAGCATCGGTACCGATACCGATAGATCTGCATCGAAAATGTGCTCGCCCATGAACTCATAGAAGTCGTTGATCCACGGGCTGTCGCGCAAGCTGTCGCCGGACGAATGCCCGGGGGTGTGCCAGGCATCCTTCGCCATCAACACGTAGCTTTTCAACGCGTCGTAGAACGGCGTATCTGCCTTTTCCTGCATCTGCGCATTCAAGATGCGGTAGATGCCGCGATAGTCGCGCTCCTCACGGTAGAAGTAGCCGTCCACTGCCTCGGAGAACAGGGAGTCGACAACTTCGTCTTCCTGCTCCTGAGCAATCAAAATATAGATGTCGAGCTCAGGCCGGAATCGCGTGATCTTCTGCACGAACTCCAGAGCCGACATCTGCAGCATGCGCGAGCTCGCGCCGTTGTTCTTCAATGTGTACAGCGTATCGTCGACGATAACGGCCTGAATGTCGCCGTCCTCTTCGATCGCCTTCAAGGCGTCTCTGGCAGTCGTTATCCCGGTGAAAACGATGCCGAGCGGATTGTCCAGGCTCTTGGCCGCCGCGTTGAGTCCCTTAACGAACTCACGCAGCACCAGCGTTTCATCGTTGATTACCAGAATGCGGCTAACCGGCTTGCGCATGCATTGAACCTTGGGGCGTTGGCGTCATGGGTAGGAACGGCTCTTGCTGCATCGCACCAGTCGATTTTCCAGCTCTGGTCCCAAGCAACACCAACCCGAAGAACGGCATGCCGATAACCCGCTCAATTGCAGACCCCATTCGATGAAAGTGCAAGAACTCGTAGTACTAGGTGTAACCGACTCTGGGGCACCATTTCGGCCAAGCGACTGGGCGGACAGGCTATGCGGGGTGGTCAAAATCTTCGGCCAGGAACAGCGCACCGGCTGTGCCGCGTACGTCACACCAATGGTGGCGTCCCATATGACGTGCCTGTTGATCGACATGCGGCTCCAGACCAGTAATCCTGCCGCATTTGAGTTCTTGATGAACTTTGCGCGGTCGAACAGCCTGCAAATGCGCAATGGACGCGAAGAAGCCCGCCTCGATCCGGTACGGAGTCGCGATTCCGTGCTAAGCACAGGCATGCCTGTGGGCGCTGTGGACCGGACGGGCGAGACGGTCCTCTAAAGCACGCCGGAGTGGGGGTTGTTCTACGACGGATTGGTCGAATTTAGGACGGCACTCAGACAGACGCGGGCTCAGGACAGCGCCCTCTGGGCCGGAATTTCTAAAGGCGAAGGCCAAAAAGCCGGCAGTCACTACGGGCAAGTACGCGAATATCGAGATTGAACGTGTACCCGGCCCGGATCATCGACTTGCGAATCCCTTATTACGACATCGCCTTGATCGCGGCTGCCAATCGGCTTTTGTGCCGGGATGCCGCGTTCTTATGAAAAATGCGTTTGTCTGCGATCGTATCGATGGTGCTCTGAGTTTCACGCAGCTGAGCCTCAGCTTGCGCTTTGTCACCGGTCGCGATGGCTTTGCGCACCTTCTTGATCGCCGTACGTAACTCGGAGCGCTGTGCGGCATTATGCGCGTTGCGCTGGATCGATTGCCGCGCTCGTTTGCGGGCTTGGGCAGTGTTAGCCATGGAACGGCTCCTAACCAGTGGGGCGTGGGAAAAAAGTGCGTAAGGATACTGGCTGGAGGGGGCAATTGCAACACGCCGCCCGCCAGCTGTTTGACCGAGCCGCTCCTGTAGAATCCGGCCCCATGCGTATACCTTTCCGGCCGCTGCATTGAGCGCAACTGTCCAGCGGCCGACTGCCATTACTGCGGTTCCTCGCCGGCATCCATGAATCTCGTCAAAGCGCTCGTCACCGTCAGCGGGATGACGTTGATCTCGCGCATATTCGGATTTCTGCGCGACGCGGTGATTGCGCGGGTGTTCGGCGCCGGGCTCTATACCGATGCTTTCTTCGTCGCGTTTCGGCTGCCGAACTTATTGCGCAGGGTGTTCGCAGAAGGGGCGTTTTCGCAGGCATTCGTGCCGGTGCTGGCGGAATACAAGACGCGCTACGGCGAAGCCCAGACCCGTGAGCTGGTGAACCATGTGGCATCGTTGCTGGCGATCGCGCTTTTCATCGTTACGGTTATCGGTGTTTTGGCTGCGCCGCTCATTATCTACGCCACCGCGCCGGGCTTCGCCGCGGCGCCGGAAAAATTCGATGTCACCGTCCGCTTGTTGCGCATCACCTTTCCGTACATTCTGTTTATTTCGCTGACCTCGTTCGTCGGCAGCATCCTCAACACGTACGGCAAGTTCGCCGTCCCGGCATTTACGCCGACACTGCTGAATTTTTCGTTCATCGCTTTCGCGGTGTGGCTCGCACCGTGGTTCGATCCTCCGGTGATGGCGCTCGCGTGGGCGGTGCTGGTCGGAGGCATGCTTCAGCTTTCGTTTCAGTTACCGAGCCTGGTCCGGTTGCGAATGCTTCCGCGGCCGCGCTTCAGATTTCGCGATCCAGGCGTTTGGCGGATCGTGCGAATGATGGGTCCGGCAATTTTCGGCGTATCGATTGGCCAGATCAGTCTGCTGATCAACACGATCTTCGCATCGTTCCTGGTCACCGGCAGCGTCTCGTGGCTGTACTTCGCGGATCGGCTGATGGAGTTTCCGACCGGCGTGCTTGGCGTAGCCCTCGGTACAATCTTGCTGCCGAGCCTGTCGAAAAGTTTTGCAGAGCGCTCAGCCAGCGAGTATTCGAAGTTGCTGGACTGGGGCCTGCGGCTTACGTTGTTACTGGCGTTGCCCTCCGCGTTGGGGTTGGCGATGCTCGCCACCCCGCTGGTGGCAACCTTGTTTCACCACGGCGCATTCGACTGGCACGACGTCACGATGACCTCGCAGGCGCTCGTTGCTTACAGTGTTGGGCTGGTCGGTCTGATCATGGTCAAGGTGCTGGCGCCCGGCTTCTATGCGCGGCAAAACATTCGTACGCCGGTCAAGATCGGCTTCGTCACCCTGGCGATTACGCAGTTGCTCAATCTCGCATTCATCTACCCGTTTCGCCATGCCGGCTTGGCTCTGGCAATCGGCCTGGGTGCCTGCGTAAACGCGGGTTTGCTGTACTTCAAGCTGCGTCAGCACAATGTATTCGAGCCGCAGCCGGGATGGGCGAAATTCGCCGCGCAGCTTGCGGCGGGGTTGGTCGTACTGGCCGTGTTGCTATGGTTCGTCGTTGGTACGCAAGGGAGTTGGATGACGGGATCGGCCTGGAGTCGGGCGGCCCGCTTAACCGCGATCGTCGCGTGCGGCGCGCTGGGCTACTTCGCCGCACTTTGGCTCACAGGCATAAGACCGAAACAGTTCGTCAAGCGTGCGCTGTAATCGGCGCGAAGATCGAGGACACGTTCGGCGACTGTTACGGTGCGGCCCCTGCGCAAGGCCGATACAATCACGCCCACGCTTGAAGTTGCCCAATCCGGATCAAACTGAGATCCTTGCGGTTCCGGATGCAGGGCCGTTTTACTTCCCTCTCGATGATGTAACCACCGGGCCATGCGCATCCTGCGTTACCCTTCTGCCCGCCCAGTAACGGGCACCGCGCTGACGCTCGGAAATTTCGACGGTGTGCATCTGGGGCACCGTGCCATGCTGTCGCTGCTGCACAGGTCGGCGCGCGAGCAATCCTTACGGCCGTGCGTGATGACGTTCGAGCCCCACCCACGCGAGTTTTTCGCACCTGATCAAGCGCCCGCGCGTTTGACCTCGCTGCGCGAGAAGCTCGAGTTGCTGGCGTTGCTGCAAGTCGAGTGCGCTTATGTACAACGTTTCGATTTCGACTTCGCGCGAATCACGGCTGAACAGTTTGTCGAACGCGTGCTGGTAGGCGATCTCAACGTGCGTTGGCTTCTCGTCGGCGACGATTTCCGTTTTGGCGCGCGGCGCCAAGGCGACATCGGCATGCTGCGTGATGCCGGACTTGCACGTGGTTTTGAAGTAGCGCAGATGGAAAGCGTCACAGTGGACGGCATTCGCGTATCGAGCACCGCTGTGCGCGAGCGGCTTGGGCAAGGCGATCTCGCGGGCGCGGCGCGATTGCTGGGCCGTCCGTACAGCATCACAGGAAGGGTAGTGTCGGGCGACGGGCTGGGCAGACAACTGGGCTTTCCGACCGCCAATGTGCAGATGAAACACAACCGGCCGGCGCTATTCGGAATCTTCGTGGTCGAAGTCTCAGGGTGCGGTCCGGCTACGCTGCCCGGCGTTGCCAGCCTGGGCACGCGGCCGACGGTCAAACAGGCCGGGACCGCGGTACTGGAAGTACATTTGTTCGATTTTACCGGCGACTTGTACGGCAAGCATCTGCAGGTTCGTTTCCTGGATAAGCTCAGGGACGAAGAGACGTACTCTGATCTGGAAACGCTGAAACTGCAGATCGGGCGCGACGCTGAAAGCGCGCGAGCGTACTTCAAAGCAAAACACTAACGCGTTGACGATCAGCGTCGAATAGATCGCTGGTTGAGACTGATGATTGCGGTCCAACTTTCTGTAACAACTACCGACGGGACTTTAAAAAGCAACTGACCGATGGCCGAATATAAAAACACGTTGAACTTGCCCGACACCAGCTTTCCGATGAAGGGCGATCTCGCCAAGCGCGAGCCCGAGCGGGTGAAGCAATGGCAGGAATCACAACTGTACGAACGCATCCGCCACGCGTTTGCCGGCCGTCCGAAGTTTGTACTGCATGACGGCCCTCCGTATGCGAACGGCGATATTCACATCGGCCATGCAGTAAACAAGATTCTCAAGGACATCGTCGTCAAGAGCAAAACGCTAGCTGGCTTCGACGCGCCTTACGTGCCGGGCTGGGATTGCCATGGCCTGCCGATCGAGCATCAAGTAGAGAAGCAACACGGGAAAGATATTCCTGCTGCGCAATTTCGCCAGCTCTGCCGCGATTACGCGACGGTGCAGATCGATCGTCAGCGAGCGGATTTCATTCGCCTCGGCATCCTGGGCGAATGGGGCAACCCGTACCTCACGATGAACTTCCAAACTGAGGCGGACATCATCCGTTGCCTGGGTACGATCAACGCGCGGGGTTTTTTATATCAGGGCGCTAAGCCCGTGCATTGGTGCCTCGATTGCCACAGCGCGCTGGCGGAAGCCGAAGTCGAATATGAAGAGCGCAAATCGCCTGCTATCGATGTGGTTTTTGCATTCATGGATTTGAATGCGCTTGGACGCGCGTTTGGCTATACGCACATCTATGAGCCGGCGTTTGCCGTCATCTGGACGACGACGCCTTGGACATTGCCCGCCAATCAGGCCGTCGCGGTAAACCCGGAGTTTCACTACAACCTGGTGCGTACGGAGAAGGGTCTGCTGGTGCTCGCGGAAGATTTGCGAGACGCCTGCCTTGCGCGGTTCGGACTCAAAGGCGAAGTGATCGGCACCACCCGCGGTCAGTCGCTGGATCTCCTGGATCTGATGCATCCGTTCTACGACCGCAAAGTTCCGATTGTTTTGGGCGACCACGTAACACTCGACGCCGGTACGGGTCTAGTCCATACCGCGCCGGCGCACGGTCTCGAGGACTACGCGACCGGCATCAAGTACAACTTGCCGCAGGACAATCCGGTAGACGATGACGGGCGCTTCTTCGAACGTATCGCGCTGGTGGGCGGCCGTACCGTATGGGAAGCGAATCAGATCGTGATCGATGCTCTGCAGCGCGAGGGCCGCTTACTGCACCACGAAACGATTACGCATAGTTATCCGCATTGCTGGCGGCACAAGACGCCTTTGATCTTTCGCGCGACACGCCAGTGGTTCATCGGCATGGATTCGAATCGTCATACCGGCGGCGGACCGCTGCTGCGTGAGATCGCGCAAAGAGCGGTCGCCGATACGGCATTTTTCCCCGCGTGGGGTCGTGCTCGTCTCGCCACGATGGTGCAGAACCGGCCCGACTGGTGCGTATCTCGGCAGCGCAATTGGGGCGTACCGATGGCGTTGTTCGTACACAAGGAAACCGGAGAG